>CAYNMY010000362.1:0-3162 GCA_964398275.1 uncultured Armatimonadia bacterium
CGAGGGGGCAGCGTCTTGCGGACGTTCCGGGGCCCGGCGACCAGGTAGCCGGTCGGCAGGCGGCCAGCGGCGACCGCTCGCTGCAGAATGTCTATCGGTATTTCGTGCCCGATGATTTGCCGGAAGGACATAAGTAGACCATTTGGAGATTCATTGCTCGCTAACGACCAGGCGGAACCACTCCAGCGTCTGCGTGAGCCCCGTGGTTAGATCAGTGGTGGGCTCGTAGCCAAGCGCCTCCCGGATGCGATCCAGCGCCGGGCGACGCCGCCTGGGATCGTCGGGATGCAGCAGCGGCCGGTACTCGACTTCCGAGCTGCTCCCCGACAGTCCTATCACTTTATCGGCTAGCTCCTTCACCGAGGTCTCCACAGAATTGCCCATGTTGAACGGCCCCGCCAATTCACTGGTCATCAGGCGGAACAGCCCCTCCACCAGGTCGTCAACGTAGCAGAAGCTGCGGGTCTGCTCGCCGTCGCCGTAGACAGTCAGCGGCTGGCCAGTCAGCGCCTGGACACAGAAGTTCGACACCACCCGGCCATCGTCGGGGCGCATCCGCGGTCCGTAGGTGTTGAAAATACGGGCGATGTGCACCGGCATATCGAACTCGCGGTGATAAGTATGAATCAGCGTCTCGGCATAGCGCTTGCCCTCATCGTAGACGGCCCGCGGACCGGCGATATTGACATTGCCGGTGTAGTCTTCGTGCTGCGGATGAACCTCCGGATCGCCGTAGATCTCGGAGGTGGAAGCCTGCAGGAAGTCGGCACGCTTGTGCAGGGCCAGCTCCAGGAGATTATACGTGCCCTCCGAGCAGGCCCGCATTATCTCCACCGGAATGCGCGAGAAATCCACCGGACTGGCCGGACAAGCCAGGTTCACCACATAGTCAACCGGCCCGCTTATGGCCAGCGGCTCGCAGATATCATGCTCGACAAACTCGCAGTAGTCTGTCTTGAGCAAGTCATCAACGTTGCGATGGGTGCCGGTGGCCAGGTTGTCCACGATGATAACGTGAAAACCTTCGTTGAGCAGCCGCGAGACAAAGGTGTAGCCAATGAAGCCGGCGCCGCCGGCCACAACGGCAGTAGATTTCATTTGCGCCACAACCTCCTGTTGACTAATCCAGGTCCAGGACCTGCAAAATCGCCTGATGTACCTCTTGGACTGAGCAGTCCGCCGGTATAACCGCCGCCCGCGGGCCAAGCTGGCGCGCATACGCCCCGAAGCCCTCCCGGACGCGCTGGTGGTACTCTTCGGTCTTGCGCTCCATCCGGTCCGGACCGGTGCCGCCGCTGGCCTGCTGGCGCTGCCGTCCGACCAGCGGATCCAGGTCCAGGATGATCGTCATATCCGGCTTGCGCCCCCCGGTGGTGATTCCGTCCAAATCCTCGAAAAGGTCCAAGCCCAGTTCACCGGCATAGCCCTGGTAGGCCGCAGTTGCCGAAGAAAACCGGTCGCAAACCACACCCTGCCCCGCCGCCAGCGCGGGTAGAATGACCTCCTGCAAGTGTTGAGCCCGCGACGCACAAAAAAGAAACGCCTCGGTCAGGGCGCTCATGTTCAGATCCGAATCGAGCAGAATCGCCCGCACCGCCTCACCGGTGGCCGTCCCCCCCGGCTCGTGCGTGACGACGACCTTCTCCCCTCGCTCCCGTAGGTGCCGGGCCAGAAGTTCCACCTGGGTACTCTTGCCACAGCCCTCGACGCCGTCAATAACGATGAATCTGTAATGTGATGGATTCTGCTGCATTATGAGGAATCAGTGCCTTGCTGAAATCACAAGCGCATTAGCCCGCCATTTACCAGCAGTATATTGTGCGAAAGAGCCACTGTCAAGCCGGCCGGAGAACAACGCAGTCACCTTCGGAAGGAATCACCACTCCCTATGGCTAAATATACCCAGCGAGGACGCAGATGTCGCTCACTCTGAGCCGATAGTGGACACTTATGGACAAACTCCAGAAGATAATTCTCACGCTAGTAATCGTGGCCGGACTGACTGTCGCCGGCGGGATCGGCTATCAACGCATACTGGTCGAGCACGCCAATTCGACCGTGGCCGTAGCCGTGGACTATGATGACGCGCTGCGCGTGGCGGCGCTGACCGGCCTGACGCCGGGGAGTATACTCGCCAGCCTCAAGCAGTGCGGCGCGAGCCACGTCGCCATCACCGAGGTGAGTTTGGGCGAGCTGGTGGAGACGGGCCGGCTGTTTAATACCACTGCCGGCGTTGTCCTGCCCGATGTGCAGATGCCCCGGGCCGTCCGCGAGCGCATCCACAAGCAGCTTGAAGCCAAGCTGCCCCGGCTGCGCGGCTCGGCTCGCCAGCCGCGGGCGCGACTGGGAACCTATGATTACTACGCCCACCTGCTTCGGGTTGCACCCGAGTTGCGGGACATTGGCGTGGGCTACGACGAGGCGGTAGAGACTGCCCGGGAGGCCGGGCTGCAGATTGTGGCCCGACCCCGGCCCCAGTTCACGACCGGCCGTCACAAGATTACGGCGGCGGTTCGCGCCGCGCGCGATATTGGTGCCGAAACAGTCGTCTTCGCAGGTGCGCAGGTCATCAGAGACTGCGCCCCCGCGCTGCGGGAAGCTAACCTGAACTTTGGCTACATCGAGCTGGCTCCCCAGACTGGCGAGCAAGCGCTAGCCGAAGACCTCGATTACCAGTTGATTCGCACGCACAGCATCAGCGTGCCCGAAATGGCGCGCATCCACCCGCGCCGCGCGGTGAGCCGCTTCAGTCTGGCAGTGCGTGAGCGCAAGGTGCGGCTGTGCTACGTACACCTGTTCTTCACCCAAAGCGACCCCTTCCAGGATAACCTCGACTATGTGCGCCAGCTTGCCGGCCGACTCCGCGGGGACGGTTTTACCATCGGCAGCCCGCAGCCGTTCAGCTCAGTGGAGGTCCCTTTCTGGGCGCTGCCGGTAGTATTTGCCGCCATCGGGGCGGGCCTGATGTGGCTGGTTCAGTCAATCTTGGGCCTCGGCCGACTGTGGTTCTGGATAACCACGGTAGCAGTGGTGTTGAGCGCAGCGGCGGCGGGGCTGGCTGGTCTGGAGCTATTCCCACCACTGGCCGCCCTGGCCGCGGGCATCATCTTCCCGACCTGGGCGGTGCTCAGCGTGCGGCTCCGCGAGCGCGCCGCCCCCCAT
>CAYNMY010000363.1:0-3159 GCA_964398275.1 uncultured Armatimonadia bacterium
GGCGGACCGGCTGGTGGTCAAGACGGTGGACGGCAAGGAATTTGAGGCCGAGAAGCTGGGCGCCGACCACAGCCGCGACCTGGCGGTAATCAGGCCGATAGATCCGCCCGATGACCTGGTGGCCCTGGCCCTGGGAAACTCGGCGCAGGTCAGTGTAGGGCAACGGGTTATCGCGGTCGGTAACCCTTTTGGCTTTGAGAATACCGTGACTGACGGCATCATCAGCGCCCAGGGATGGCGCCAGATCAATGACAAGAGCCGGTACGTCATTCAGACGGACGCCGCGATCAACTCCGGCAACAGTGGCGGGCCGCTGGTGGACCTGGGCGGCAACGTGATCGGCATCAATTTCGCCATCTTCAGCCCCACCAACACCAGCCTGGGTATCGGCTTTGCTATCCCGGTCAACGAGGCCAAGGAGATGCTGTACTTCCTGGTCAACCGCGGCCCGTGGCTGGGTTTGCTGAACCTCCGCATCAATAGCCCCGGCCTGGCCAAATACCTGGCCCTGCGCACCGATGCGGGCATAGTGGTATTGAGTGTCGCCCAATTCGGTCCGGCGGCGCGGGCGGGCATCGAGCCGGGCGACGTGATAGTCGAAGTTGCCGGCCAGCCGGTAGCTACCCCCGATGACCTACAGACGCAGGTGCGCCGCCACAAGATCGGTGATACGATATCGCTGACCATACAAAGGCTCGACCAGCAGGAGGAAATCAGAGTTAAGGCGGGAACAATTCCCGACGGTTACTACTGATTTATGCACAACGAAGTCTTTAAACCCACAACATAAAGGAGCAGTATTCTATGCAGTATCGTGAGTATGGCAATACCGGCAAGATGGTATCGGCCCTGGGCTTTGGGGCGATGCGCCTGCCTGACGACGATGACTATGCTGTAGAGTGCATGCGCCGCTACCTGGATCTGGGGGGCAACTTGATAGACTCGGCCCACGGTTACGGCGGTGGCCACAGTGAAGAGCTGGTCGGCCAGGCAGTCAAGGGGCGGCGAGACGAGGTCTACATATCCACCAAGAACTCGGCGATGAAGAGCCGCGGAGACTACAATGCCGACTTGTGGAAGCAGTACATGGAGAAGAACTTCCGCGCGCTGGGCGTGGACCGGATTGATTTCTATCACGTCCACGATATGCGCTGGGATGAGTTCAGTGGCCCCTTTCAGGAGCCCGGCGGTGCGCTGGAGATGTGCCAGCAAGCGCTCGACGAGGGCATCATTGACCACCTGTGCTTCTCAGGCCACGATACACCCGAGAACATGATCAAGATGATTGACTCGGATCTGTTCGATGGCATCCTGGTTCAATACAACATCCTCGACAGCCGCTCCGGCACAGGCGCCCACCAGGCCGGAGCCGGTAACGAGCTCGCAATCGCGCACGCCCGCGAGAAGGGCTTGGGTGTGCTGGTCATGGGTCCGGTGGGGGGTGGGCGGTTGGCCATGGCCGCCGAGTCCGAGCAGTTCCAAGCGATGCTCACCGAGAGCACCACCAGCGTCCCCGATCTGGCCATCCGCTACGTGCTGGCCAATCCCGGCGTCTCTGCCGCCCTGTCGGGAATGAATACGATTGAAATGGTCGAGGAGAACTGTGCTTCGGCCAGTCACGAAGAAGCGCTTAGTGAGGCTGAGTACGAGCAGATCCGCGAGATAGTGCAGCGCAACGAGAAGCTGGCCGAACTGTACTGTACGGGCTGCAACTACTGCCAGCCCTGCCCGGAGGGCGTGGCCATTCCCAAGATACTCGAGGCGATGAACTACCATCGTATCTGGGGCCTGACCGAGCATGCCAGGGAGCTTTATGGTAAACTGAGGGAGACCAATGCGGAGGCCTGTGTCGAGTGCGGGGAATGCGAGGAGAAGTGCCCGCAGAATCTGCCCATAATCGAGCAACTCAAAGAGAGCCACGCCGCGCTGAGCGAATAGGCGAATTTGCGCCACGCTCCGGGTGATGCTCCCAAGGGAGGAAAATGATCGTGAAGTACGTCAATCTTGGTAACGCAGGAATGCAGGTTTCGCGGCTTTGTCTGGGCTTTATGGACTTGCCCAACCGGGTCGAGGAAGACGAAGCGATCCGGGTCGTCCACCAGGCTCTGGACCGGGGCATCAACTTCATTGACTGTGCCGACGCTTACGGCAGCGGGTATGCCGAAGAGGTCCTGGGCCGTGCTCTTAATGATCGGCGGGACGAGGCCATAATTGCCACGAAATTCTGGGTGAAGATGGGCCAGGGGCCCAATACCGGCGGCTGCTCGCGCGTGCACATCATCCAGGCGGCAGAAGACAGTCTCCGCCGGCTCCAGACCGACTACATTGACCTCTATCTGCTGCACCATCCCGACCCCAAAACGCCGGTCGAAGAAACACTGGGCGCGCTGGATACGCTGGTGAAGCAGGGCAAGGTGCGCCACATCGGAGTTGCCAACCACTATGCCTGGCAGGTAGCGCACATGCTTGGGGTCAGCGCTCTGCATAACTGGGAGCCGCTGGTCGCCCTCCAGTGTCGTTACAGTATCCTCGACCGGGTCATCGAGAACGAAACCGTACCGTTCTGCGAGCGCTTCGACATCGCGATAATGGCCTACGGTCCGCTATGCGGCGGCATACTAACGGGCATCTACAAGCGCGGCGAGCCGCTTCCGAAAGGTTCGCGGTTTGACCGCCTTAAGGACACAAGGGGAGAGCTGGACGACGAAGCTTTCGACATAGTTGATGAGCTGAACAGGATCGCGGAGAAGTACGACATCAGGCTAAATGAGCTGGCCTACGCGTGGATACTATCCAAGCCCTACGCGACCACCCCGCTGATCGGGGGCAGCCGCGCTGAGCACTACGAGCAGGTCTGGGATACGCTGGACATCGAGATAGACGCCGAGGACCTGGCGCGCATTGACGAGATATCCGAGAATCGCCGCTATCGCCCCTTCGCCAACCAGCCCGTCACGGACGGCCCGCGCCCCGGGCTTAGTTGGTGGTAGGGGCCTGTTATTCCTAATACCGTAGGAGCGACATTCTTGGCGCGACAGGCCCCCGCGTACCCTAGCAGACTCGGGCCTACGATGGCAGGAATGTCGCCCCTGCGTAGCCAAGAGAGGCCCCTGTAAGGTCGGCAGCCCGACAGGCGAGACGCCTGTCGTACCGGATTGT
>CAYNMY010000364.1:0-3158 GCA_964398275.1 uncultured Armatimonadia bacterium
GCCTGGGCGGAGTCAATGGTGAAGGTGCCGCCGACGGGAACGAACAGCACATCCACGTGACCGAGCGAGGCTGCCTGCTCAGGGCTGAGCAGGTGACCGAGGTCGCCCAGGTGGCACACCCGGATGCCGTCCACCTCGAAGCAGAAGATGCGGTTGCTGCCGCGCTGCGCGCCCTGCGCGTCGTCGTGGTAGGATTCGGTGACCTCGAAGTTAATGCCGCTGACCTCACCTGACGAGGTGACCACGACCGGGCTGCCCGGCACACCCTGAACATAGTTGTGGTCGGCGTGGTCGTGGCTCACGGTGACGACATCGGCCTCGTCGGTAATGGGCCTGTATCCGATCTGGCCGCCGAAACCACCCGGCTCGTACGGATCGGTGATTATCCGCACACCGTCCTCACTTGTGATCAGAAATGTTGCATGTCCCAGGAATTTGATGGTCATACTGTCATCTCCCTCTGCAAAATCGTACTGACCCAGGTCGCGGACCGCTAAGCGTCCTTCATCTCATTCCACCGGGCGATGGTGCTGCGGACGTGCTCGGCGGAGGTATGCAGCGCTGCTAGCTCTTCGTCAGTCAGGTCTAGCTCGACTATTTCTTCGACGCCGCCGGCGCCGAGCTTGACCGGCGCACCCACGAAGACATCATCCAGGCCGTACTCGCCCCGGAGCAGGACCGAAGCCGGCAGGATGCGCTTATCGTCGCGTAGAATCGCGCCGACCATCTGGGCGACGGCCGCCGCCGGTGCATAGAAGGCGCTGCCCGTCTTCAGGTACGAGACGATCTCCGCACCGCCGTTGCGGGTGCGCTCGATGATCTGTGCCAGCGGCTCGGGGCTAATCAATTCGGTGACGGCGACGTCGCCCACGGTGGCATAGCGGGGCAGAGGCACCATCGAATCGCCGTGCCCGCCCAGGACCATCGCCTGGACATCAGTGGGTGAACAGTTCAGCTCCTGCGCGATGAATGTGCAGAAGCGGGCGGTGTCCAGCCCACCGGCCATACCCATTATTCGCTCGCGCGGCGCGCCCAGGACCTGGTGGGCAATGTAGGTGGTCACATCCAGCGGGTTGGTGACCATTATGTAGATGGCCTCGGGCGCGACTTCACGCAGCGCACGTGCGATTTCGGCGATGATCTTGCCGTTGGTAACCAGCAGGTCATCGCGGGACATCCCGGGCTTGCGGGCGACGCCGGCGGTGACGACGACGAGGTCCGATCCCGCGGCGAGGGCGTAGTCCTCGCCACCGCTGATGAGGCGACTGTGCCCGACCAGTGGCGCGGCCTGGGCGAGGTCCAGCGCCTTACCGGCCGCCAGTCCTTCCACTATATCAATGAGGCAGACGTCGGCGGTATCGGCTTCCGCGATGCGCTGAGCGCACGTTGCGCCCACATTGCCTGCGCCAACAACGGTGACTTTCATAGCATCAACTCTCCGGTCTTGCTGGGTATTGTATAACTTTGTATAGTCCTGGCGGCCAGACTTTGCTATAATACTATCAATATGACGGCTGATGCCCTCGCAACACAGACAGCGATCGTGGTTGCGGAAGCGATTGTGCTCTACATGCTTTCGCGGTTGCTGTTTGTCTGGGTGCTGCAATCGTTGGCCAGCCGCAACCCCCGAGCACGTGGCGGCCGGCTGGTGCAACTGCTGCGGCTGCCCGGCAACCTGGTTCACGAATTCAGCCATGCCGCCGGCTATCTACTGTTTGGCTACACGGTGCGGCGGGTCGTCCCTTGTATCTTCGACCCGCGAGGCCGCGGTTCCTGCCAGCCGGGCTGGGCTTGGTCGCCGTTGGCTTTGCCCTGGCTGGCGACCGGCGCGGCGGCGATCGCCCCGCTGCTGGTGGGCAGTCTGGTTCTGCGCGGCGCTGCACAGACCCTTGGCATCCCGCTTCAGGTTGATGCTGCCGCCCACGCCAGCGTTGGCGAGCTGTTCGTCGCCAACATCTGGGCGAACCTGCTGGCCCTGGACTTTCACGCCTGGCCGACTTACCTGTTTCTCTACCTGGCGTTCAGTATCGGCTCGGAGCTGTCGCCCAGCCGGCTGGACCTTCAGCGCAGTATTCCGGCGCTGGTGGGCGTCGGCGTTGGCCTGATTTGCGTCTTCCTTGCACTGCTGCGGGTTGCGCCGCAGGTGCCGGTTCACCAGTTCGTCACCACGCATATGCACACCGCGCTGACCTCGCTCCAGGCCCTGCTGGACTTCGGCATTCTGACGACAGCAATCGTGGCGGCCGTGACGATAATCCCCGCGCTGCTTATCCGGGCGATCCGTCGCTGACGCCGGCCAGATTCACCTCGTCGCCTCGAGCAGCCGGGCCGGGGCATCTGCCCGCAATGCTAACTGCGTGTCGCTGCGGCTGTCAAGTCGCCGCGGTTGGCGAAGCAGGGAGGTAAGCCCGCGGATTGTGGCGAATTGGATAAGGTGGTTTTTGATTCGTGCTTGCCTGACCTCCGGTGCAGAATTGCGTGCCTTGGTGCCGAAGGGTGCAGAGGCCTTCGCCGGAGTCGGGCTAATGAGGAGGTTGGCAATTATGTCGAAGAATGTTGCTCCAGTTCGGTTCCATCGGCGGCCCGAGAGCCGCCCAGTCTGGCCGGCTGTGGTCGTGCCTCTGCTAGTGTCGGTCGCCCTGGTCGCTCTGGTTGGTGCCTGTACGCCCCGCGAGACATCAGTAGATACACCGCGAACAGATACGACGCCCCAGAGACCACCGCCCGTACAGGAGGCTGAGATGTCTGAGGAGCAGGTTAGCACAATCGAAGAGACGACGGGCTCCGTGGTCAAGATGAACACCATTAAGGGGAAGATCCTCATTGAGATGTTTGATAAGGAGACGCCCATTACCGCGGGTAGCTTCCTGCTGCTTGTCGAAGAAGGCTACTATGACCGGGTAAAGTTCCACCGGGTCGAGCCGGGCTTCGTGATTCAGGGCGGCGATCCGACCGGAACCGGCTCCGGCGGACCCGGCTTTACCATTCCCGACGAGCTCAAGGCCGACTTGAGGCATGATCGCGGTGTACTATCAATGGCCCATGCCGGGCCCGGCACTGGCGGCAGCCAGTTCTTCATCTGCCTGAGCCGGGAGGCCACTAAGCACCTGGATATGAAGCACACCGTCTTCGGGAGAGTACTTGCGGGCATGGAGGTG
>CAYNMY010000365.1:0-3138 GCA_964398275.1 uncultured Armatimonadia bacterium
CCAGGGCAGGCGTACTTTCTGTTCGGTGTTATTTCCCGCTTCATCCCACACCCGCACGGTGATCTGCTTGGCATCTTCGGGAAGATCGTGCGCGTTGATGGTGAAGCTTTCCACCTGCTCGTTATACGCCCCGTCGGACGGCTCCGCGGCCCACCACTCCTCGCTATCTTCGCACTGCCAGGAGACGGCAGCGATGGCCGTCTGGTCATCGCGGGCGAACCCAGTAATCACGACCGCAGCTTCCGCCTCTTCGCCGACCGCCGGCTGCAGATGCACCAGGGGCGCTTCGTTGTCAATACGCACGCCGGTGACGGTCTGCGTGACTTCCCGTCCCGCGCCGGGATTGCTGGGCTCGTCGCTAATCGTGATCCGTAGCTCGTAGCTCCCGTCCCGGTGCTCTGTGGTATCGAGTTCGTAGGAGCTTTCCTGGATCGGCCCGGCGATCTTCTGCCATTTATCCGTGCCGCTGCGCCGCAGGTGTATGGTCGCCGCAATTGTGTCCTCCTCGGGATCCTCCACCGACCACTTGATATCCGTCTCATTGTGCAGGGCCGCACCTGCCTCCGGGCTGTCTATTTCCAGTTCGGGCTTCTGGTTCGCCGGCAGGTAGCTGATCTTTATCGCCCGTACCGTAGGGCCATTGCCGGATGCGTCCGCTGACATCTTCACGCGATATTGCAGGTAGCGCGCCGCCGGAACATCAATCTGCGCCCCGTTATCGTACTCGCGCGACCATGCACTCCAACTGCCCTCCTCGCGGTCGGCAGTATTGCCCGAGCGGCACTGCACCACGATGCTTCCCGTGTTCTCTGCGTGGCTCCACCACTTCACCTGCTCCCACTGGCTTACACGCTCCGCATCCAGCACCGGCGAGGTGTAGGTGTCGCTGTCAAGCTGCGACGCATCCGCGCTGAGCACTCGCCCCGGATTCGCCCCGCCCGCCCAGAGCTTGCCCTGGCCGTCCGTCGCTAGACACAGGATCGAGCCGTCGTCCTTGGTGCGGTAGACCACGGTGTGGTGGTCGTCGTCACCGAGCGTCAGGAGCATACTCTCCGAGTCGGTTCCGACATACAGCCGCCCGTTCACCGCAAGCAGCGCCTGGACTCCCGCCTCGTCGTTCTCGTAGACGATATCCGCGACCCCCGCGGAGTTTATGCGGTAGATGTGGCCTTCGCTGCTGGATGTAGCGGTCGCGGCGTACAGGTCACCGTTGCAGGAAACCAGCGCAGTCACGTCGTGGTCCTCGGTGTCCAGCACACCCGTTATCTGCCGCTGTGTGCCGATTTGATAGACGGCGCCCGGCGTTGACGTGCCGGCGAACACGGGGCCCTCGCGCATGGCCAGGCACAGCACGTGCGACTGCGGGACGTCGGCGTAGACAGAGTGCTTGCCTTGCTTGTCCACGAGGTAGACCACGCCGTAGGGCCCTGTAGCCGCGAACAGGCCGCCGTTAGGCGCGGCTGCCAGGTCCCAGACATAGTCAGCGGGCAAATCACAGAAGACCTTACCCTTGTCCTGGGCCGAGATCGTGAAGATCTTACCTGAGCCGCAGGTGCCCGCGTATAGCCGGCCACCGGCACCGACCAGCAGCGCGCTCACCGAAGCCTGCTCGGTATTGAAGTAGGGCTGGAGCTCTTGCCCATCGTACCGGGAGATACGCCCGCCTATGCCCTCGCCCGCATATACGTTGCCTTCTGCATCAGCGGCCATGCTCCAGAGTATATCACCCGGCACAGTGACCGGGGTATGCCAACTGGGCACCGCAAATAACACGCCGTCATCGCGGACGCCAATGCCTTCCAACTCGCCCTTCTCGTAGTCTTCCGCTGAACTGTGCAGCCAGGACGAGGGCTTACGGATGACCGCCCCTTCCACTTCTTCTTCCTCTTCTTCCTCCTCATCGTCGCCGGCTTCAAAGTCCATATCAATATCTTCGTCCTTCAAAAGCTTTTTGATGTGCTCGGGAATCGGTATCTCCGGCTGCAGCGGCACCAGCTCCGGCGGGAACTTGGGCGCAATGATGTGCTGCTTGGCGAAGGCAGACTGCGCCCACCACAGTGTAGCCGGTATACGCTGCCCTACGCTCATCTCGTCCCATCCCGCACCCCCGGCGGCGAATGGCCCGCCCGGTGCGCCACTGGCGCTCTGCAGCGCCTTGAGGGGAATCTTCACCGCTGCGCGTTCGCCGCTGCGATCCTCGGTGGGCAGTATGAGTATGGCCATACCGTCGAGCACGTAAGGCGTATCCACCATATTGGAGAGTTCCGAATACCCGACCCCCACATCAGTGCGGGTGGAAGCCGACAGAATGGGCAGTACGTAGTTGGGGATGTTATTGAGGCGGGCCGCGCCGATGCGCACGCCCACTGTGGGCATGGCCGCCAGCGTGAGCAACTGCGTGGTCTGCTCCTGGCTCTCATACTGCTCGAGGACCGTTTCCAGATTATTGAACTCCGGCATAAGCAGACGCATCACCGGGCGCAGTAGCCAGCCGTACCCGCCGCTGCTGACCGCCACCCGCAGGTAGCCCTTGGGCAGCTCCAGGGGCATCTGCAAACGCACGGTGGAGTCTTCCAACTCGCCGCCATTGGGCCGGATGAGCACGTGTAGCGTGACGTCTTCACCGGCCCGGGCCACCTGCTCCTCGGCCCACACCCGCTCGATAGTTGCCGTCCGGTTTTGCCTTTTCAGCTTGGCGACCAGCTTAACGCTGCTGACCCCCTGCGGCTTGAACCGATTCTTCTCCAGCAGCGTCATCGCCGAGAGCATATCCCATATAGCATCGAAAGTCGGATCCATGCTGTAGGCGAAGGTGTCGCTCCGGCTTATTGATGAGCCCCTATCGCCCTCCACGCGGAACGAGACTTCCACAGTGCCTTCATCACCGGCGTCGTACCCGGCATACAGCGCGTCAAAACCGCAGAACAGGACCAATAGGCGGCGCAGGGCGGGGTCGTTGCAGACCTGCACGCGGTAGGTGCGGTGGATATTGCTGTCCTCGTCGTGAATCTCAAAGACCGCCGGGATCATCTCGGGCCCCTCGCCCAGGCGCCCGGCTACCGCCCCCGCCGAATCCTGAGTCAGCGTCCCCCCCGGGGGTTATACCCGAGGGCCTCCGGAATGAGACATTCAGGCTGG
>CAYNMY010000366.1:0-3115 GCA_964398275.1 uncultured Armatimonadia bacterium
GCTGCCGATGAACAGGGCCCCGAGGGCCATTCCGGGCCGGGCGTAGAGGCCGGCGGCGTTCTTGGTGGGGGGCATCTGGTAGGTGGGCACAGGCACGGTATATGCAGTGCCGGATTCGCTGGCGAAGCGGAGTTGGTGGTCATCAGCAGTTACCTCGCCGCGGTTCAGTGTCAGGATGTCTCCGGTGGGCAGCACCACCCGCATACCCAGCACCCAGTTGCGGGTGGCGCCGTAATGAAAGGTGCGTGCGCCAGATGCGTTGCAGGCGATGTTAGCGCCGAGGAGGCCGGACTTCTCGGTAGGATCGGGTGGGTAGAGCAGGCCCTCCGGCAGCATCTCATCCAGTAGCTCGGTGGAAACGCCCGCCGGGACGTAGGCCTCCTGGCGGTTCTCGTCAACGTAGATGGTGTACTGCTTGCCGAACTGTTCTGCGTCAATGCGGGTCAGATCGTGGTCCTGGGGAGTGCCCAGGTTCTCAGTAGCGATGACCAGCCCGCCGTGAATGGGCACGCGGGCGCCACTCAGACCGGTTCCGGCTCCCGATACGGTGACCAGGTTACCGTTCTTGCTAGTCTGCGCCAGCAGTTGGGCCAGTTCGGCCTCGGACTGGGGATAGTATACAGCCTCGATGTCCTGAGCGTGGAGAATCCCACTTTCGTCGGTGGCGAATTCTGCCAGGGTTGCTGCATCGGTTCGCTTTTGGGCCATGATACTCACCTGGGAATGATTATCGGCGTGTCCGTGTTGGGTATTGCCGTGGTCGCAGGGCGGCGGTGCTAGTCGATCTTCCACTTGAGGACTGCGCCCGGGTAGACGCCGCTGTAGTCACCCTTGTACCCGCGACCGCTGCCGCTGTTGATCTGAGCGGGCATCCACGTGGCGTGCGAGTCGGCAAAAGCGAAGGTGGCCCCCGGACCGTGTACCGTTGGGGCATGCTTGCGAGATGCCTCCCAGAGGTAAGTATCGTCCTCCAGCACGCCTTCTCCGGACCAGACCGAGGCGCTATCGGCCATCACAGCCAGCGAGGCAGGATTGTCGAACTCGCTCTTTTCCAGTGGCTCGCCGGAGACGAGGTACTGGTTGATACCGTAGCTGATGTCGAAGCCGGGGTAGGGCAGGTAGCCGCGGTCGTACTTGGCCGGTATCGAGGTGTTGCAGCGGAATATTTGCTCATTGTTAATATATGGCTGCAGGGCCACGGCCCAGTGCGCCAGGTCATCTGCGCCCGGTGCCGGGCAGTAAGGCGCCGCCTGGTGATCTTCGAAATACTGCCCCAAAGCAAAACCGATTTGCCGCAGGCTATTCAGACACTTCACCTGGTTGGCTTTCGCCCTGGCCTTGGCAAAGACCGGGAAAAGTATTCCCGCCAGTATGGCGATTATCGCGATTACCACCAGCAGTTCAATTAGCGTGAATCCCCTGCGTCTGTTCATAATCTATCCCTCCTGATAGGCCAGTTCCCGGGCTTATGCGTTCAACAGTGTCAGCCTATTAAGATCGCTCACAGGTAACCTTCGCTGATTTGGCCGATAAACCTTCTTGGCTGCGCCGAAGGACTTGGCGGCAGGTGTCGGGAACCCCTCGTGCAGCAAGTCTACGGCGAACCACGCTGCGTCAGGGAGTGTGTTAATATGGTCACAGGGCGTGCAGTTTTCGTACCATTGCAGAATTCGTGCCGATTTATCAGGCTAAGCATGCTGCTCTGCGGGGCGTTCCTGGGTGCAGTGGGCATTGGTGGGTGCGGTCGGCAAGCCGGGGAAGTGGCTCAGACAACGCCCGAGGCCACGGTAACAGCGTTTTTCAATCTGGTCAAAGACGGCCAAGTTGACAAAGCGGCCACCGCCTACGCGTACGAGCACCTCTCCCGCCAGCAGAACTCCGACTGGGACGACATACCCCCGGGGCAGAGGAATCTGATTGTCAACACCCTAATCGAGGAAAAGGCCCAGAAGCTGGCGCCCTGGGCGGAGAAGATCAACGTAGCACCGGGGCGGGTGGAGACGGTGGCGGAAGGCGATCAGGCTACGGCGACGGTTAGGGTCGGCGAACGGCGGTTCACCGTAGAGTTGGTCAAAGAAGAGGAGTTGTGGAAGATAGTGAGGGTGAAGTAGGTGCCCGGAGCGCTGTTGTGCAGCCGGTTGAACGTGCTCATAAAGCCGGATTTGCCAGCAAAATGTCAGTTTCGGTTGTTTTCCCGACGAATATAGGGTATAATAGAGTGTACGATAATCTGGAGCTCTGAAGTAGCTGCCCACTCAATAACCGCAGAGATCGCACTAGTTGCCAAAGCACACTAACGATGTAGCAGTTTGGCATCGTCAGGCGCCGAGAGCAGCGGGCCGTCGTGGCCTGCATGTTCCTGGCTAGCAGTTACGGTCGTCAGCATAATAGTCGCAGCAAAGGAGGCAGCACCATGCAGCTCAAAGCTCACGTTGTACTAGTGGTGGCCCTGGGGATAGTGGTCACCGCAAGCCCCAGCTTCTCCCAAGCCCCAGAATTCGTTGGCCTGTACGCCGCACCTCACCTTTTTGCCTTGCCCAGCGCTACCACCACGCGCCTGTTTGGCATGGGGGGATTTGTCACCTGCATTAAGGACGCAGGCTTCGCCAACCCCGCCTACGCCGGCACGCTGGCGGGTTGGCAGAGCGTTAACCGGGTGTCATACACCAACTTCAGTGGTGGGCTGGATCTGAGAGGCATGCAGGTGTCGTTTGCGCTGCCATTGCGGGCCGACGAAAGTGGCCTTCAGGTCACCTACTTCGACCTGGATAGCGGCCGCGGCGCAATTAGTCTGGCCGGAGCGCCCTTTCTGGCGACACTCGAGGAGAAGGATTTGGCTATCCACTACGGTCACCGGCTCAGTGACAAGTGGGTAGTTGGCCTGGGCCTGGGACCGAAGATGGATACCGAGAGCAATCTGTACAGTACCGTCCCCGTCGTAGCTCTATTCGCTCATCTGGAAAGCGATGCCGACGTTGGCTTTCGCATCGGCACTGTGTACCAGATGGGGGAAGCAGGCTGGGCCGGCTTCGTGTATGACCGCTACAATGAGGACGTAACTGCCTCCGGAG
This sequence comes from uncultured Armatimonadia bacterium, assembly GCA_964398275.1. Taxonomy (GTDB): domain Bacteria; phylum Armatimonadota; class Zipacnadia; order Zipacnadales; family Zipacnadaceae; genus JALGTD01. The sequence goes on from CAYNMY010000366.1 coordinate 3,072, forward strand.
CGTTGGTGGGTCGTGGTTCGGTGCCCGGCACGTTCAAGTCCGAG
>CAYNMY010000367.1:0-3112 GCA_964398275.1 uncultured Armatimonadia bacterium
GTTATGACCATCAAGCAGTACCTCGCCCTCGACGTGGGCGCCTGGGATCACGTCGTTCATTCGGTTGAGGCAGCGCAGGAACGACGACTTACCGCAGCCCGACGGGCCGATCAACGCGGTAATCCGCCGGGCGGGGAAGGCTATGCTCACGTCCGTGATGGCCTGGAAGTCGTCGTAGAACATATTGACGTCCAGCGTCTCCATCTTTATTTCACCCGCGGGGCGGATAAGATTTCTTTGCTCGACACTATCCAAGTATGTCACCACCTGCGCGAGCCCCGCAGCCGGGCCCGCAGGACTATCGCGAATAGGTTAATCCCCAGCACCACGGCTACCAGCACCAGGGCAGTCGCCCACTTGGTCGGAGCGGGCACATTGGGCACTTCTGTGGCCATGACGAAAAGCTGATACGGCAGGACCAGGATCGGATCAAACACCGATTTCGGGTAGGGGTTGGTCAGCGAGTAGAATGCCGCGGTGAACAGGATCGGCGCCGTCTCGCCGGCCGCCCGGCTGATCGAGAGGATCAGCCCGGTGATAATACCGGGCAGGGCATTGGGCAGCACCACCCGCCGCACCGTCTGCCACTGGCTGGCCCCCAGCCCCAGGGAAGCATGCCGCAGGCCCTGGGGTACCTGCCGCAGCGCCTCCTGGGAGGTGCTGATAATCAGCGGCAGCACCAACAGCGCCAGCGTGCACGCCCCGGCGAGCAGCGAACGGCCGAAATGAAAGAGCGTAACGAATAGCGCCAATCCGAACAGGCCGTAGACCACCGACGGAACTCCTGCCAGGTTGACAATCGCCAGCCGGACCAGCCGCACCAGCGGCCCGCTGCGGGCGTACTCACTGAGGTACACTGCCGCAGCTACCCCCAGGGGCGCGGCGATGAGCGCGGTGAGCGCGACCAGGAGAATGGTACCGACCACCGCCGGCAGCAATCCCCCCTGTGCACCGAAGAGCAGGCCCAGGCTCAAGCCGCTGATGCCGCGATACAGCATTACCGCAATAATGCCCAGCACCGGCAATATGACTATCCCCACGCATGCCCACAGCAGGGCGAATGCTAGTTTTTCGGTTTGCTGGGGGCTGAGCAACCTCATTACGCCTTCACCCCGCCGGCGCGTCTGACCACCACGTCCGCAATGCTATTAGTGGCAAAAGTGATGAGGAACAGGATAAGCCCAACGGTGAACAGGGCGTGATAGTGGGGGGTTTGGTAGGCGGTTTCGCCCATCTCGGCGGCGATAGTGGCCGTCATCGTGCGCACCGGCCGGAGAAAACCGGCGAAGGCCTGGGGAATCACCGCAGCGTTGCCGGTGACCATCAGCACGGTCATTGTCTCACCGATGGCGCGGCCCAGGCCCAGCAAGGACGCGGCGATGATGCCGGAGCGTGCAGCAGGCACCACTACCCTGACTATTGTCTGCCAGCGGGTGGCCCCCAGGGCCAGCGAGTTGTGGCGCAGGGCCTGGGGCACCGCTCGAATGGCGTCCTCGGATACTGAGACTATCGTCGGTATCGCCATAAACGCCAGGAGCAGCGACCCCAGCGCCGCAAACTGGCCGATGGGCAGGTGGAGAATGTCCGCCAGCCACGGGCCGATCATCAGCAGTCCCAGAAAGCCGTAAACTACCGAGGGGATGGCCGCGAGCAGCTCGACGAGTGACTTGAGCGTCTCCCGGATGCGCAGCGGCGCAACCTCGGATATGAAGACGGCGCAGGCCAGACCGAGCGGGAGGGAAATGATGAGCGCACCCAGCGTCACGTACAGGGAGCCGAGCAGGAGCGGCAGCATTCCGAAGCTTGCGGGCGTGGAGGTCGGCCGCCAGTAGCGCCCGGCGAGCAAGTCCCCCACTGAATTCTGGCGAAATACCGGCAGGGCATCGCGGAGCAAGAATGCGAAGATTAGTACGACAAAGGCAATTGCCAGGATGCCGGCCAGGTGAATGCTCCGCTCGACCAGCCATTCCCGGACCCGCATCGTGCGGCGTTTCATACCGAGATTCTTCCTCCGTCTAATGATGAGTGGCCCGCTGGCTACTCAGGTACCGGCACGTAGCCCAGTTCCGCCACGATGGCCTGGCCCGCCGGCCCCTTGATCCATTGGATGTAGTCGCCCAGTTCACCGGCCGGCTCGCCGTTGGTGTAGCAGTACAGCGCCCGGGAGATCGGGTAGGTGCCCCGCTGGACGTTGGCCACAGTGGGCTCGACAGCGGCACCACCACGCGGCGGAATGACCTTCAGCGTCTTGACACTCTCGTTCAGATACCCGAGGCCAACATACCCGATGGTGCCCTGGTAGCGCGATACCGAATCGAGCACTGCCTGGTTAGCGGGCATCGCCAGGGCCTCGACGGCGTACTCACGGCTATTGAGGACCAGGTCCTTGAAGGCTTGCCAGGTGCCTGACGACGAATCGCGGTTGATGATGACAATCTCGCTATCCGGCCCGCCCAGTTCATTCCAGTTATTGACGGCCCCGGCAAAAATAGCGGCTATCTGCTCAATGGACAACTCATCGAGCGGATTCGAGGGGTGGACGATGACGGCCAGACCGTCGTGGGCCACCACGTATTCGACCGGCGAGATGCTCGCGGCCTGGGCCTGGTTCCTTTCCTTCTGTTTCATTGGACGGGAGGCATTGGCGATCTCCGCGCTGCCCGCGAGCAAGTCCCGGATGCCGGTGCCCGAGCCGCCCCCGGACACGGCGATCTCGACGTTGGGGTACTCCTGGTTGAACGCCTCACGCCACTGCTCGGCCAACGGCAGTAGAGTGGTAGAGCCGAGCTGGTGGATAGTCACCGATGCTTCCGACTCGCGCGAGCAACCTGCCCCAGCAGCCACCAGGGCCGCGGCCAGCGCCAATGATATGCTAATTGCGATTACTGTCTTGCTGGTCATGTCACTCTCACCTGGTGATTGTCCCTTCGCCAGGCAACCGCTCGTTCCCTGCTTGCGGTCGCTTGAATCCAGTCCCCGATGCTGCGGGTAAGGCCATGAGCGGTGGCGAGGATAAAGTGGCGGCGGTACAGGCCACAGCGGGGTGGGGGAGAGGGCCCTGCGCCCCTGCCTCCCTTCGCCCAGTGAGCTAACTGTTACCTATGTATGTTAC
>CAYNMY010000368.1:0-3112 GCA_964398275.1 uncultured Armatimonadia bacterium
TTATTAGCGGTGATTGCTATTGTGGGTGTATCCAAGAGTACAGCAGCTTTAACCCCGCTCCCGCAGCCGAACAGCCGGCTCCTGAGGCGAAGCCGCCTGCAGCCCCCGAACCTCCCCGTGCCAGGGCGCCGTCCATGCCCAGTCAACTGCCCTGGACTCAGCAGATTATCGGCACAGCCGGCGGCTTCTGGGAGATCTTCCCGTGGTTGGCGATAGCTTATGGGCTGCTCATCAGCATTCTCAGCTGGGTGGGGGTGCCCGATATTCTGCTTCTACCTCTGTACCTGCTCGGCGGCGCCATGGGCCTGGGACTAATCTTCTGGATGCTTGTAGACGTCCTCGACTCCAAAGCCACTATCCTGTGGTTCCTTGGCTTCCTGGTCTGCCCCCCAGCATCGGTTTTCATCGTTATTGGGTACCTGCTCCTCGGTCGCAGATAGAGCCAGCACCTCGGCCAGGCCCGACGGCCACCGAAAAGTCCCGCCCGACAACTTCCCCAGCCTCAGGAAGGCCATACACCTGCGCCGGAGAACTACTCCGTGTCTCTGCGCTCATTACCGACTTTCCTGGAGGTCGTGCAAGATGACGGTCACCGCATCCCGAACGCTCAAGCTGGCAGCTCTGGCCTTGATTATCGCTGTGGGCAGTGCCCCGCTGCCCGCCACCGAGCGTGCCGACCTGGGCCGAACCGAGAAGTTCCGCGTGATGATTGACAAGGTGTTCACGCGCGGGGGCACCACACTGACCGAAGATCAAATCCGCCAGATGGCGGAGGCCGGGTTCAACGTGATCTCCCAGGGCTATGGCCTGCGCACGATAGAAGACGTCAACTTCCTGGCGGAGACCGCCGGCAAGTACGGTATCTACTACATGCCGTTCATCAGGGGAGCGTATCCGGCCCGCAAAGACGATAGCGTCAACCTCGTCTGGGCCAGCGGCGTGGTCAACAAGGTGTGCAGCCCCAACTCTGACGAGCTGTGGGACTGGTGGACGGATCTGCTGACCCAGTACGCGCAGATTAGCGTCACGCACCCCGCGCTGATCGGCGTCTTCATGGACTTTGAGCTTTACGACCGGCCCAAGCCCTCTAATCTGTACTCGCTGTCTTACGCCGATAAGATTATGGCCGAGTTTGCGCAGGCCCAGGGCATCGGGCTGCCCGACCTGGGCCCCGCCGAGCGCTGTCCGTGGCTGAACGAGCAAGGCTTACACGAATCGTTCCAGGCCTTCCAGATCGCCTCGTGGCGGGAGCGCTGCCGCAAGCTGCGCCAGGCCATTGATGCGATCAACCCCAGCTTCCAGATCGGCGTCTACTCCGCCGGCACGACTTTCTTCAACGAAGCTGCGATGCCCGAGTGGTCAACCCAGTCCGCCCCGCTGATTCTCACCAACGCTGCTAGCTACGGGCGGCCCTCGAACCTGCTCTCCCACGAGGAGTCTCTGCTGGCCAACCGCGGCAAGCTGATCCTGGACGGCCGCTGGCCAGCCGGGTGGCCCGTGCCGTCTATGCACATCGGGGGCATTGATCCGGTGGTACGCGGCGCCGACCCGGAGTTCTCCGGCAAAAACGCGGTGACAATCGCCGAGGTAACCGACGGCTACTGGGTCTTCTACGAAGGCTTCAAGCCCGCCGATCCGCGCCATCCTTCCCACTATCAATGGTTCACGCGCGCGAATCGGGCTATCGTCGCCGGCAACTACAACTTCCAGTACCAGCCGCGAGAAACACCTGATGAGTACGTCCACGAAACCGCAATTGAGGCGCAGACCGACAGGCTCCAGGTCGGCCTCTACGGTATCCGGGCCGCCGCTAGTGATATGCTCGAGGCCACCGGGAAGTATGAGTGCCACACGGTAAAGGGTCTAAGCATTGACTACCTGCGCCAGTTCGACGTAATCGCGCTCCAGAACTTCAACGCCGGCCTGCCCGCTGACAGCGACCTCGCCAGGGCACTGCGCCGGTTTGTCTGGGGTGGAGGGGGGCTTTTTCTGACGCACGACACTCCCTGGTACCTGGAGAGTCCCTTCCCTCAGATAGCCGTACGCGACTTTCCCAGTCATGATAACGTCGAGGCGGGCCGGCACGTCGCTGATACAGAGATGGTCGTCGTCCGGGCCCACGAGGCGCTCGGCCAACTCCGGCCCGGGACCCGGTTTCTACCCGAGTTCCGCGATCATATGATCTTCGCGCCGCGCCCCCGGGGCTCGGTATTGATCGAGAACGCCTTTGGTGACCCCGCGTATGTCGCGGGCACTTACGGCAAGGGCCGCGTGGTCTTCTCGGGCAGCTACTACCCCTTCCGGCAGTCGCCTGAGGGACCCGAAGGCGAGGCGTTCCGGGGCATCATAGACTGGCTGGCGCAAGAATAGTACCCGGTTAATCTTCCCACTAGTACAGAAGACTGGTAAGAGGAATAGTGCAACATGGCTGAAAAGCCCAATGTGCTGTTCATCATGACCGACCAGCAGCGTTTCGATACCATCGCGGCGCTGGGTAACCCGTATATCTACACGCCCAACCTCGACAGGCTGGTGCAGCGCGGTGTTTCATTCGTGCAGGCCTATACTACCTGCCCGGTCTGCGTACCGGCCCGCTACACCATTCGCACCGGCTGCGAGCCGCCCAAGACCGGCGTCTATAAGAACGGCAGCCCCAACATCGTCGAGGGCCAGGCCCAAACGATGGAAGAGCGCTGCGGGCCGTACCTGGCACAGACCATGAACCAACTGGGCTATCGGACATTTGGCGTCGGCAAGTTCCATACCCGGCCCGACGTTTTCGAAGAGCTCGGCTATGAGGTGCATCTGCACAGCGAGGAGCTGTACGGCTCCCCGGAGCAGCGTGCCCGCGACTCGTATGCCGCGTTCATCGCCCGGGAGCATCCCGAGTACGACTTCCTCGAGGGGCTGATGGGCGAGCGCACCGAGATGTACTATATGCCCCAGATGAGCCCGATGCCCGCGGAGATTACGGTCGAGGCCTGGGCTGCAGACCAGGCAATCGAGCAGATCGAGGCTGACGACGACCGCCCGTACTTCGGAATGGTCTCGTTCATCGGCCCTCATCCGCCCTGCGCGCCACCAATTCCGTTCAACCGGATGTACGACCCGG
>CAYNMY010000369.1:0-3111 GCA_964398275.1 uncultured Armatimonadia bacterium
ATAAGGGACAAAATTCATGTCCCCCACCGCCCCGCTTGAGGCTGCACCTTCCACAGCTTTCGGCTATTTCTACCGCCACTATACTGTACCGACTGCTTGCGCTTGAGCTCCTCGAGTCGGTAGCCTTCGGGCTCCTCGTACACCGGTAGTTGCGCCATTGGCGGCGGTGCGACTTTGACCAGATTCGGATCGTCGAAGCCGGCAAATAGCTTGTTCAAGGCGTAGGGGTACATCCGGAAAGCCGCCACCCGCGAGTCGAGCTGCGGTGCAAACTTCTTTCCTATCTCGAAATACTCCCGCAGCACCACCCGTAGCCGCCGCTGCCCCTGCCGCGCGACCGTATAGGCTATGCTGTATCTGCTCGCCTCCAGGTGCTCGCGCGCCGACCAGGATGCAGGAGTGCCAAGCGTGAAAGCAGCGAATGCCGCCGCCCGCACAGCTCGGCCCCAGATCCGCACGTTCAGCATCCTGATTGGGGCACTGTTTGTGCCGATAGTGACCCAGTGGGTGGCGAACCTCGAAGAAGTCCACTTCATCAGCACCACCTACCTATCGGTTTTCTTTCACGCGATACTTATCCTCGCCGCCCTGGCTGGATTCAACGCCTTGCTCCGCTTGGTTGCGCCACGATATAGCTTCCATCGCGCTGAGCTGCTGGTAGTTTTCATTATGCTGGGGGTAAGCGGCGGCATAGTGGGCGATCAGTTCATGGCCGTACTGATCCCTTCGCTGACCACGCCGTTCCGGTATGCCACGGAGGCCAATCTTTGGGCGCAAAACCTCTGGCCGCACCTGCCGCAGTGGGCGATGGTCTCGGATGCCGAGGCGGTGCAGAACTTCTACGAAGGGTCCTCAACGCTATACCGCGCCGCCAACTTCAAACCGTGGTTGGGGCCGGGCCTCATCTGGGCGAGCTTCATAGCGGTCACACAGTTGATGTGCCTGGGGATCAACATCGTGATGCGCCGCCAATGGACCGAGTATGAAAGGCTGAGCTTCCCCTTAATTCAACTGCCGCTTGGCATTACTGCTCCGGGGCGGCAGAGCATCTGGCGTAATCAGCTCATGTGGCTGGGCGGCCAAGTCACTGGTTATGCGCTATGCCGGGCCCAAAACATATCAGGGCGGCATTCCGTTCGCGCCAGGCCTTATTCTGGGGGATTTCACGGTGGGCGCTTTTGGGCAGTATTGGCAGTAATTACTCGCGAGCCGCAGTATACGTTCTGGACTTAGTCGCCGGAGCGAGGGGTTTCGGCAGCGGGCGGCGAAGACTAAAACCAGAAATAGCCTACACAGTGGACATGACCGTGCTAGAGAGCATCAATAGGATGCGCGATCAACAGAGAGACGCCATCAGCATGACAGCGGGTCGCGATACGTCGTTAGTCCCAGCGGCACGGCCCGCTGTGATGAGTCAGTCTGTGTCGGCAACCCGGGCTGCCAGAGTGACTAATCTTAGGAGAGAGCCACTGTGTCTATCTTACGTTTGCTGTTGCGCGAGATTCAACACCGAAAGCTGAACTTCCTCTCGGCTATGGTCGCCGTCGTGGTGGCGGTGGGCTTGTTCGTCTCTATTGTGACCATGTGTGATGCCTCGCGGCGCGAAACCATCCGCCTGATGCGCAACCTGGGATTCAACCTCCTCATCGTGCCCCAGAACACCGATTTGGCTGACTTCTGGAGCCAGGATTTCGCCCGGGAGGAGATGCCCGAGGAATACGTTTACCGCCTGTCCAAATCCGGCTCGATGACCGTCCGGCACCTCGTGGCGCGGTTGCAGAAGAAGATCGAGTGGCGGGGACGGCAAATCCTTCTGACCGGCATCCTGCCCGAGGTTCCTATGGCCCACAGAGCGGGGAAGTCACCCATGGGCCTGACCATTCCTCCGGGCACGGCCTACGTGGGATTCGCGCTGGCCCGGAGTATGAACATCAAGGTCAACGAGGTTCTCGAGTTCGGCGACAAGCGGTTGACAGTGACCCGGATACTGCTGGAGAAAGGGAGCAAGGACGACGTCCGCATCTATGCCCATCTGCACGATGTCCAGGCCATTCTGGGCAAGCCCGGGCGCATCAACGAGATCGAGGCTTTGGGCTGTCTGTGCTTCGGCAAACACGATTTGGCGCGCATACGTAACGACATCGCTAAAGCGCTTCCCGACACGCAGGTTACTGAGTTTCAATCCATTGCCATAGCCCGCGCCGAGACGCGAGCGATGGTGGAAAGGTACGCGGCCTTTGTCATTCCTATGGGGGTACTGGCTGCCGCCATCTGGATCGGTCTATTAGCGCTGAGCAACGTGCGCGAGCGGCGGGTAGAGATTGGTGTCTTCCGCGCGATGGGGCTGGGCTCAGGGCGAATCGCCGTGCTGTTTCTGGGCAAGGCTGTACTGGTGGGTTTGATCGGTGGGGCGCTGGGATTCGCACTGGGCACCTGGCTGGCTCTTCAGTTCGGACCGCAGCTCTTCCCCTTGACGGGGCAAAAAATCATGCCGAACTTCGCTCTGCTCTTGTGGGCGCTTATCGGGGCTCCGCTGCTGTGTGTGATCGCCACTTACTTGCCCACCGTCCATGCGATACTACAAGACCCAGCCGAAATACTGAGAGAAGAGTAGACCATGATTGAACTGGCGAATGTTAGTAAAGTGTACCGTACCGACAGCGGCGAGGTCCGGGCCCTGGATGGGGTGACTCTGTCCATCGCTCGCGGCGAGTTTGTGACCGTACGCGGGCCCAGCGGCTCGGGCAAGAGCACACTCCTGCTGACCGTCGGCGGCATGATTCGGCCCACCGAGGGGCGCGTGGTCATGGCGGGCGAGGATCTCTATGCGCTGTCCTCGCGGCGGCGAGCGGCGCTGCGGGCCGAGAAGATCGGCTTTGTCTTCCAGATGTTCCATCTCGTGCCCTACCTCAACTCCCTGGAGAACGTGCTCGTCCCTAGTTTAGCCGGCGCCCGCACCCGTCACCAGGAGGCATCGCGACTGCTCGAGCGCTTCGGGCTTTCCGAGCGCCACCACCACCGGCCCGCAGAGTTGAGCACCGGTGAACGCCAGCGCGTCGCCCTGGCTCGGGCATTGCTTAACCAGCCCGAGATTATTCTCGCCGACGAACC
>CAYNMY010000370.1:0-3086 GCA_964398275.1 uncultured Armatimonadia bacterium
CGCCCATGCGCTGGGGGGGGGGGATGCTCTGGGGGATCTTGGCCAGCATTTCCCCGCCACCGATCCAGCATTCCAGGACGCCGACAGCGCCGAACTGCTCGCCGAGGTCGGAAGGCTCGTCGCGGAGGCGGGGTATCGGCCGGTCAATGTAGACGTGACGATAATGGCGCAGCAGCCGCGCCTGGCGACTCGTATCCCGCAGATGCGTCGGCGTATTGCCGGCATCCTGCAACTCGACGAGCGGGCAGTCAGCGTAAAGGCGACCACGACCGAGGGGCTTGGCTTGATCGGGCGCGAAGAGGGAATCGCCGCCGAGGCCGTGACGCTGTTGGCTACTATTGCATCGTGAGCCACGGGCTCGACTGGCAGAAGTCAGTGTCGCCGATAGAGGATAGTCAGGGCAAGTATGGCCCCGCACCACAGTAGCACCGATAAGTTCACGGCCCAAAGGTGGGGTGGGGGATCACTTGCTCGGCCAGTTGGACCAGGCGCGCGGCGGCGGCGCGGGGGTCATCGGCAGCGCTGATTGCCGAGGATATCGCGACCAGGCTCGGGTTGGCATCGCTCAGATCCCACATCGTCTGCTCATTGATTCCGCCGATAGCGCAGATAGGCAAGGAAATAGTTGTCTGGAGCCGCTCGAGGGATAAAACCCCGATGGGCGGCTTTTCTGGTCTGGTGGGCGAGGGAAAGATGGGACCGCACGATATGTAGGTAGCGCCCGCGCGTTCCGCCTCGCGCGCGAGTGGCAGGTCGGGTGCAGTGACCCCCAGAATGGCGTGGGGGCCGATAATGCGGCGGGCATCAGCCACCGGCATGTCTTCCTGGCCGATATGTACGCCATCGGCACCTATCGCCAGCGCGACATCCACCCGGTCATTGACAATTACGGGTACGTTGGCCGATCGGGCAAGCTTGAGCACAACCCCGGCTTCGGTGATCATCTGTCGAGTGGGGCGATTCTTGGCACGGTACTGGATCATCCCCACGCCGGCACGCACGACAGCGTGGACCAGATTAACCAGTTCGCGGGCGTCGGAAATGTCCGGGGGGGTGATGAAGTAGACCTTCGAGCGAATGTCGGAAATAGCCATAATTGCCCTCCTCGGCTTGGTGGGATATAGTCAGGCTTCGATAGGATAAACGCCCAATTTGCGGCCCTCGTCGTACATAGCCAGGACGTTCTCGACCCGGCAGTAGTTGGTGATGCTGTTGCCTGAGCCCAGAACGTAGCCGCCACCAGGAGCACAGTTTAAGATGATATTGCGGGTGTAGTCGCGCACATATTGCTCATCGCGCCGGGCCAGGACATCCACATCTACACCACCGACTATGGCAACACGTTCTCCCCACCGCTTCTTCACCTCGGCGATGGGCATAATGACATCCTCGTAGGAGTGCTTGGCGTCAATTCCCACCTCGTCAATCAGTTCGTCCATGATGGCGCTGACATCCCCGCAACTGTGCAGGACGTACGGCTTGTCGTAGGCGTGGGCGGCCTCGACACACTTCTTATGCCAGGGCAAAATGTATTCGCGCAGGACCTCAGGTGCGGTCAGGGTGCCGGTCTTGAAGCCCATATCATCGCCCGAACAGACCGCCCCGACAGCGTCCATACCGGCCATTGCTTCGACGGCGGCCACCCAGAGCTTGCCTACGCGGTCCGAGACGGCCTTGACCAGGTCGGGTTGATCGTAGAGGGCGTAGCAGAAGGTCTCATAGCCCAGTAGCCACGTAGTGTACTCAAATATGCCGCCGAGCATCCCGATGACCTGCATCCCCTCGACCATCTCCTCGGCGGCGTATTCCAGCGGCCGGAAGTCAATATCGGAGAAAGCCGGCCAGGGATAACGGGCAAAGTCATCCCAGGAGGTGATAGGGCCGCGGGCCTCGTTGCGCCATTTGCGCTCGGCCGCGGCCAGTTCGGCGGTATCTTCGGCATGTAGATCGTTCAGAGGTAGGTGCAAGCCGAGGCGCCCCCGGACGTAATCGTGCCCCATTAGATAGTAGAACTCCACAAGCGCGCGAGAATATTCGCGCAAGGCTTCGATATCAACCTGGGCGCGCCCCTCCTGGCTGGAATATCCGGCCCGGGGTATCGAGCGGCCCAGAATCGCCTCCATTATCTCGTGGTCGTACTTCAACTCCATAAAGGGAAGCAAGTCGGGCTCACCCTCCCGCAGGAGAGCGCAGCGCAGCCGGTCGAAATCGGGTTGTCGGGATTGTGCAGACATGCTGCCATCAAATCTGGAACTTGCTATAAACACTATCAATTATCTTCGCCGTGCCGCAACATTCACCTCCCCAGCCGGTCAGATATTCTGACTACGAGTCAGCAAGCAGGTGACCTGCGGGGTGATGCCGAAGTTAAAAAGTGTAGGTACGAACAGGCGTGGGTACGCCGCAGCCGTAGGGAGCCAATTTGGCCGAGCAGTTGTGCATACTACAAGTTATAACGCCGACACGCTACTCGGGCGCCGAGCGGGTAGTCGCCTTTCTGTCGGCGGCCTTGCAGCGAGCCGGGCACCGTGTGGTGGTGGTGATCAAGGCCAACACCTGGCTGGAGGCAGAACTTGAGCGGAGTGGGGTGGAGGTACGGGTGCCGGGCATTGCCCGCAAGAGCAACCTGGCGGCGCCGGGGCGAATCGCACGCATAGCGCAGGAAGTCGGCGCCGACCTTATTCACACTCACCTGTCTACCGCGAGTCTGTGGGGGGGTGTGGCCGGGCGACGCTTGGGCATTCCCGTGCTGGCCCACGTCCACGCGCTCAACATGCGGTGGTGGTATACAATGGCGGACGCGGTCGTCACCCCCTCGGAGGGCGTCCGGCAGCACCTGATCCGCCAGGGCCTCGATCCGGCGCGCATCCACGTAATCTACAACGGAGTACCGGGAGAACGGCTCAGCAATCTGGCTGCGCCCGAGCAATTGCGCAGTGAGCTGGCCCTGCCTCAGGGCGCGCCCGTGGTAGGCGTGGTCGCTCACCTGTCACGCAAGAAAGGCCACAGATATCTGCTGGAGGCGCTCGGTCGGCTGGGCGATCGTTATCCCCAGCTACACTGCCTGGTCGTGGGCGAGGGACCGT
>CAYNMY010000371.1:0-3076 GCA_964398275.1 uncultured Armatimonadia bacterium
CGGGCACTGAAGGTCTCCCCCTTGGCACCAGGGTGGCTTTGGCCTACAACCAGTGGTGGGCAAGCGACCGCGACAACTACACGCCGCATCTGCTCGCCGCCCTCAAGATGCGCCAGGAGGAGGCCGGCATTTCGGCGCGCCAGTTGCGCTGGGGCTTGCCCCTGAGCATGATACTGACCACTATCAGCTCCAGCTGGGTCATATTGCATATCTGGTACAAATACGGGGGAACAAGCGCGATGGTGCGCCAGTGGTATACGCACGTCGGCAGCGTTCCCCTGCGAACTCTCTCTAGCTGGCGAGACGTGTCGCACCCGCCGGACTGGCTTCAGCTCGGTGCCATGGTGGTCGGTGGGCTGTTTACTATAGCGCTTACCCTCGCCCGCCAGCACATCTATAGCTGGCCCTTCCATCCGCTGGGGTTTGTCCTGGCCTTCACCGGCAATATGTGGCGAATGTGGATGCCCTTTTTTATCGCCTGGCTGATTAAGACGGTTATCCTGCGCTACTTCGGGATCAAGACCTACCAACAGGCACGGCCGTTCTTCCTGGGTATGATAATGGGCGACTTCATAACCGCGATATCCTGGGGCACCTACGGGATGATCGTCGGCGAGAGGATGTATCTCTTCTTCAAGTAGCGCCGCTATGACGCGGCTATTCATATCGGCCAAAGAGCAGGTTTATGAGCCGAGCTACCAGCCCCGCATGTGCTCCTCCATTCGCCCCGTGATCGCCACTGGTTACCTATTCCGATTTGTCGTTGAACACTCCATCGGGCCAGCGGTTCATCGCGCGGTAGACGATGGGCAGCGCGTGGCCGCGCTTGGTGGGAGCCTCGCAGCTAATATAGCCGCGCACGTAGCGGTCGGCGGTGTCGTAGCGCTTCTGCTTCAGAGCCTGGTCGGCCAGGGCCAACTCAAGCAGCGCCTGCTCGTAAGCATCCCGGCCCAGGCGCTCAGTAAGCTTCTCTGCGTATTCGTCGTCTGCCAGTTTGCCCTCCGCGGCTGTCACGATCTCCCAGGCCTGGCTAATCCTTTCACGCAGCGCTCGCAGCTCTCCGCCAGGGATTTTCGCTCTGCCATCGGTAATCTCAGCGGCCCGGTCCATCTCGAACGCCATCATTGCGAACGGATCGAGCGCCAGCGACAGGCGACCAGCCTCGGTGGAGAACTCGTGACCATCAGACAGACGCTTTGCCGACAACGAACCAGTGATTCCTAAACTCAGCTCGACAGGATAGTCCTGGCGGTTGACCAGGTAGAATACTTTCTTGTCCTTGTGCTCCGCTTCCCAGAGAAAGATCGGCTCAAGGTTGAGCGGCGACGGTTCGTATTTCGCCACCGGCAGGCTGCGGAAGAAGCGCGCGAACTGCTGCTTGGCACGCGCGTCAATGCCCTGATAGCTAAGGCCGCCGTCGGCGAGCAGCCACGCATCGCCGGTGCTCATCCAGTCAGCGAAGCGCTGCAGGTAGAAGGGATATGGCCCCTCCGGCGCGCCGCAACTGCCGGTAACCTCATCGAAGTATGCCAACATCTCGGGCGGGTAAAGATGGTAAAGCCTCCCGCCTTCCATGTAGGGATTCATCACGCTGATTGCCCGGTGCGAGCGGTGATACTGGAAGCGGTCGAGCGCCTGCTCCCAGGGCTTGATGTCCTGGGAGTGATCCGTCGGGAAGTAGTAGCCGGCAAACTGCGGTCCATACCAGCCATAGATGGCGAAGCGCAGATTCGGAATGTCGGTCCACTGGGCGGGATCCAAGCCCCGTGCGGGAGCGCTGCGGTAGCTGGCGCCTTTGTCATTCATGAAGACACACAGGTCGGGCCGGACTTCCCGTAGCATCTCGGCGAGGGTTCTTAGCCACTCGGTGACCTTCCGGGCCCGCCAGGCAAACCATTCATCTTTGACCTCATTGATCAGGAACTCATAGCGCTTCTCAAAGCGGTCCAGGTCGTTGGGGTCCTCGTCGCCGGGGACGTCAATGCCGGTCTGCTGCTCGAAGAGTCCCACGGCGATGTCTCCGTAGCCCCAATACTGGTCGTTGAACGACACGAAAGAGGGATTGCCCACACGCATACCCCGGAAAGCGATCCCCATGAACGCTGGGGAGTCTTTGTAGAACTCGGCCAGCTCGCGAAACGCCGCCAGGAGGGCCTGCTGCACGGCGGGGTTAACGAAGTTATACCCACCCCCGCCCCAGGTGTTGAACTCGGCAACCCGGCCATCCCACGCGACCTGGCGGGTATCGCGGATCGGGGTACCCTCGGCAACAAGCTGCTCCATAGTCTGCAGGTATTGGTGAAACTCGGCAATCACACTGTAACCGTACTTCTCGCCGCAAAGCAGAAAGGCCCGGAACGACTTGCGCCCGCGATCGTCCAGCCGATTCTTCTTCTGGTTATAAGTATTGTCATAAGTAGATATGAGCTTGGTCTCGGCGGTCTGAACGTTGTAGGCCCACGTCGGGTACCACAGCAGATTCTGGCCGGTGTAGCGCATAAACTGGCCCAGATGCCCCAGCGTATTGACGATTTCGATCGGCTCATGGCTGGGCTGATGGCTCCATTCGGTGACCCGCGGCTCCTCGTAGTACCCGCCGAAGTAGCGCTCGGCTGAGCCGACGGGCAGGCCGGGCAGCTCGCCGTCGTGCTCGTAGACCCGGATGCGCTGGATGGCGGCGGGCGCGCCCTCCCGCCAGGAGTGCACGGCAAAAATGATCTCCTTGAAGCGGGGCCAAAGAATAATCTCGCGCTGCTGCGTCTGATTGGTCAGCCGTCGCACCCCGCCGGTGCCTATGCCGTTGTCATACTGGTACGCGGCGCGGTGGCGCTCGTAGAGCATTAGCAGCATCGAGCGGTAGTCGTCATCGGGGTAGTCCACCACTACCCGGTGTAGCTTGCCCGGGTGCGTGATCCTCAGCCGGTATGCAAACCAGTTCTTGGCGCCGGCGCTGTGACCGACCTGTCCCGCCAGCCCCCCCGCCTGGCGATACCTGCCCAGAGCGGAGTCACCCACGTGGGTGCCTTCCGAGGCGAAGTAGCCCCGCCCCATCGCTTGCGGCTCTTCCCCGCAGTCA
>CAYNMY010000372.1:0-3072 GCA_964398275.1 uncultured Armatimonadia bacterium
TGCTTGATGGTCGTAGCATCTACGATAACGACACCGACGTGGTGCAGCTGCGTAAGCGCGTGGGGATGGTCTTCCAGCGGCCCAATCCCTTTCCGATGTCCATCTACGACAATGTCGCCTACGGGCCGCGCCTGCACGGAATCGGGGATCGCGCCCAACTCGACGAGATAGTCGAGAAGAGCCTGCACCGCGCGGCACTGTGGGCGGAAGTAAGAGACAAGCTACGCGAACTGGCCACCGAGCTGTCGGGAGGCCAGCAGCAGCGGCTGTGCATTGCCCGCGTGCTGGCAGTCGAGCCGGAGGTAGTACTGATGGACGAGCCGTGCAGCGCGCTGGACCCGACCGCCACTTTTCGGATTGAGGAGCTGATGACGGAACTGATGGCGGATTACACCATCATCATCGTCACCCATAACATGTACCAGGCATCGCGGGTATCGCAGTTCACCGGCTTTTTTCTGCTGGGCGAGGTGATCGAGTACGACCAGACCGTGCAGATATTCGAGAACCCCCAGGACCAACGCACCGACGATTACGTGCGAGGAAGGTTCGGCTAGGAGTAATTGCTGGCGTTAATTGGCATTATTTGGTGGCGGAGTATTTCGTGGCTCCTGGATAGCAGGCGGGCCGGCCTCGCTACGCTCGACACGGCCCCTCCAACGGCATAACACAATCCTACAATAAGGTCTCCGGAGGGGCCTGTCGCGGGAAGCTTCGCAGGGCGAAGCTTTCAAGGCTGGCCCTAAAGCCGTCAGCAATCTTAGGCTGACTTATGCAACTAAGTAGGAGTGATTAGGTATGCGGCGCATTCGCCAGTCGTTTGACGAGCAGCTAGAGCAACTCGAGCAGGACCTGCTAGAAATGGGGGCGTTCGTGGCCGAGATGCTGGCGAAGGCGATGGAGGCCCTGGTCGAGCACGACGTCAACCTGGCCCGACAGGTGATAAACGAGGACGATGTGGCCGATGAGATGGACCTTAACATCGAGCAGCAGTGTATGCGGCTTCTGGCGCTGCAGCAGCCGATGTCCAAGGACCTGCGCACCATCGGCACGGTGATGAAGGTGATCGCGGATGTCGAGCGCATCGGCGACTATTCCGTGGATATCGCCCGCACCGCGATCACGTTGGCCGAAACTGAGTACTTCAAGCCGCTGGTTGACATCCCCAGGATGGCTGAGCTGGTGCGGGAGATGCTGGGGCAGGCGCTGGAAGCGCTGGTCCACCATGACCTGGAGCTGGTCGCGCAGGTCGTCGCAGGTGACGATGCCATTGACAAGATGTGGTACGCCCTGCTGAACGAACTGGAGGAGATTATGCAGCAGCGCCCGGAGGTGGTCACCCAGGCGGTGGCGCTGCTGTTGGTGGCCCGGTACCTGGAGCGCATCGCCGACCACGTGGTCAACGTGGCCGAGCGAGTCGCTTACATGGAGACGGGGCAGCTGAAGACGCTGGCTGCCAGCCATCGCGCCGACTATCAGCCGGATGATGAACTGTAGCCGCGCCCAGGACGCCGTTGATCTGTGATCGCGCCCGAGGTCAACACGTACAAAGCGATGAGCGTGATAGTGGGCAGCTTGCCCGCTCTGCCCGGCAAGCGCAAACGCCCGGCTGGAGCAGCCGAGCGTATGGGCGGTGCTGATATGACGGTTGTCTCACGCAGCGGGAACTTTGGAGCCATCCGCTATCAACGCCACTCTCCGGGCAGTTCCGGCAACAGCCTTCCTATGCTCACATAGACGGCAGGTTGGCCAGGGCGAAACTCGGTCCCCCAGCAATGGATCGCTTAGGCGACAGCGGAATTCCGGGTACTCCCTGAGCTTCCCCCGCCACGAGAGCCGCCAGAATACGAAGGTCGCGAGGTGCTCACAACGCGGTACCTGTCGCTTCAGCAGGAGACCCAGTCTCACCGGCAGTCCCCGCCACCAGACAACCAGGCTGACGATGATTTCGATACTCATAATCTACCTCGCTCTACTTGCTGCTTTGTGGTGCTCTAACTGACCTGCGCGCTCTTACGCTTGCGTAGCCGGGCGGCCAAGCCCAGTAGGCCCAGGCCCATCAGTGTGATGGTGCCCGGCTCAGGGATATAGGAATCGGGCCTGATGATGTGATCGGTCACTGAAGTATCCCACGGGGGAGCGGTAGGATCCGGAAGCGAAAAGCCGCTGTTCCAGAACTGATTCAGCCCCGCGTCTCCGGTTTGTCCATCCTTGGCGTAGAAGTCGCCCCAGACCGGCATACGCCAACTGTCAAACTCGACAGTGAAAGTAGTCCCCCAGGTCTCGTCGAACTTGACGCCGTATACCGCCCCCGGCATATCGGGATTGCCAGGGCCCGGATAGAACCACTCACCGATCGTCGCCTCGGTGAACTGCCCGCTTGCATCGAAGATGTGTTCTTCGGGCAGAGGCTCGGACGTCTCCAGGATGAAGTGGCTGACTTCGCCCTGGTACACGCGCATGATATATGCAAAGTTCCACGAGCCGTCCTGGTTCGGGCTGACTTCCCACTCGATCTCCGCCGGAAACCAGTCAGGGTTATCACCCGGATCAGTGACCCAGCTGCCATTCCCATCCGAAGGCCCGGCTACAAGCTTGCCCGTGTAAGTGGTGTCTGCCAAACAGATTGTAGTAACCAGCAACCCAACTATCATACTGACTGCCACTTGGCTGAACCGCTTCATGTATTCACCTCATTGTCCTTCTATCAACTTGTACCCAATTGTACCCAACTTCGGCTATTATTATACATATTTAGCTATAGTTTGTCAAGTAGTAGCCACAAGTAGCCCCAAAATGTTCTAAATCGTGTCTTTCGAGCGGTAATTGTATGTTGTGGTGGGGGTGTGTGGGGAGCGAAGGAGACGGACTATGGGGCGGCCATGGCGGCTTTGCGTCTGTAGGAACGGCACAGGGAGGAAAACAGCCGAGGACGGTGCGAAACAGCGGACAGATAACAGGAACTGACCAAGAGCCTGGCCTGGTAGCTTACTCCACCCCGAGGCGGCGTCTAATCAACAGCTTGAGGGTTTCGACGATTGCTACGCCTACGTTCATCCTGGTCGGCACAGA
>CAYNMY010000373.1:0-3064 GCA_964398275.1 uncultured Armatimonadia bacterium
CTTGTCCGCAGCGGCTTGCTGCCCGCCCCTACACCTCCCCTGAATCAGCCCAACCTCCAGGCGCTGGCGGCGAGTCGGCTGGCAGTAATGGCGCGCGATGCGCTCCAGCACGGTACGTTCACGGTCCAGCCCCAGGCCAATGCTGCCTTCTTGTACCAGCCGTACGCCGCGGGCCACCAACTGGAGGGTCTGCCGGTCTACGGGTATATCACCGACTTTTCGGCGGGTGAACCGAACGATTTGTTCAACGCCTTTCGGCGGGGCGGCCGCTTTGGGCTGGTAGACTACCTCACTCCCGAGACTTTGGGCGATGAGACAGTGGACCTTGGCCGGTACGGCTTTATCGCGGCGCCGCTGGCGCTGAGCCTGCCCGCGGCGGCGGTCGCGAAGATATGCCAGTATGTGAATGACGGCGGAGTGTTTGTGGCTGATTTGGGTGCGGGGATGTATCAGAGCGGCTCCTGGCAGCGCTTGCCCCCGGAGCTGAGCCGGTTGCTGGGAGTCGAGAAGATGCCGCTGCTGCGCGCGGGGCGAACGGAAAAAGGTGATTTCCGGTTCGGGGTAGCCTCCGCACATTTCCCTTCGATCCGTCCGCCGCTCAAGACTCAGTGAACCTTTACGCTCGGGCAGACGATCCAGAAGAGCCGGGGGGTAAGCGTGTGGCGGGAGAGAAAAGGCGAGCTGGCGGAGCTGCGTGGGTGTACCTACGGCGGGTGGGTTGGCTATGCTAGACTGCTTCCCGGGGCGATCGCCTGGGCGGTGGGCCGGGCGGAGTATGACGAAAGCGCCGGACGAATGTTTGCGGGAATAATGCTGCAAGAGTACGGGCTGGGGCTGGGGATCTTCGCTACGACGCGGCTGTGGGCCAACTGGTCGCCATTTGACCCGGCGTTCCAGGCCTTTCATCATGACCTGTGGGCGCGGCGCGCAGCATACGAGCTGCACGGGCCCGGATTGTTCGCCGAACAGATCGAGATCTGTGGGGGCGGAGAT
The DNA here is from genome assembly GCA_964398275.1 of uncultured Armatimonadia bacterium. Lineage (GTDB taxonomy): Bacteria > Armatimonadota > Zipacnadia > Zipacnadales > Zipacnadaceae > JALGTD01. The sequence continues at coordinate 994 of CAYNMY010000373.1, forward strand.
TCGCTGTATCTGCTCAATGTTGGAGGCGACCTCACACTGGTGGACTTCACTGCCCACCAGGCGGAGAATCGCCTCTACCAGGGCGGCTTCTGCTGGTTCTCGGCCGGCGACCGCCTGGCCTCGGGACGGCGGTCGGGCCGCGTAGTGGTCAGCGCTCCGGTATCACCACTGCACCTGACCAGAGTGGTGGCGCGGCCTATCGAGATCAAACCGCACCAGGGCGAGGCCGCCGCCGTTGTGCTCACCTACCGCCGGGACCTGGTTGAGTTGGAGATCGCCGGGAGTGGCGCGCGCCTCAGAGGCAGCCCCCCTAGAGGCTGGCAGCTTGGGTACGGGCTGCGCACCGCAGTGCGTGTAATGCTGCGGCCCGGAGGCGGCGATGCTTACTCGATCGCGCCGCTGTCGCATCACCAGGTGGAGGTCAGCTACGACTTCCAGCCGCCGGAAGAACTGACCGTTCAGGCCGACCACTCTGGTCGGATTCGCTTCGACATCAGCGGCCGACAAGCCCGCGTGCGTATCACACCGCTCAACCCGTAAGACGGCTGGAGAGGCGGCCCGCCCCCGCAGATTTCCGATAGCCCGGTGGCTGAAAATGATGTAACAAGGGCGATACGAACGTGTAAGCAGGCTGGCAATACTCCTCGTGGTACCCCCCCCTGTAGCCGGAATTGATGGGACAATGTTGCCGAAAGCTGGAGTTCTTGGGTATAATAGCTTGATACACTACTAATTGCGCTATCACTTGTGGGCGTGTGATGCAAGCAATGTCAGCAGGCAAAATACGCATATACGGGGCCCGGGAGCATAATCTGAAGGACGTCAGCCTGGAGCTGCCCCGGAATAAGCTGGTCGTCTTCTGCGGAGTGAGCGGATCGGGCAAGTCGTCGCTGGCCTTCGACACGATATATGCGGAGGGTAGGCGGCGTTACATGGAGGCGCTGTCGGTCAACGCACGGCGCATGCTCGAGGAAGTCACCCGCCCCCAAGTTGACCACATTGACGGACTCTCTCCGGCGATTGCTATTGATCAGAGGTCGGCCAGTCGCAGCCCCCGCTCGACAGTGGGGACGATAACCGACATCTATGACTACCTGCGCGTGCTGTTCGCCAAGATTGGACAGCCGTTTTGCCATAAATGCGGGGAGCCGATATCAGCCACTATTCGCCAGCATATCGTTGACGCGCTGCTCGAGCTGCCCGAAGGCACGCTGGTTCAATTGCTAGCTCCGATCCAGGCGAACGGCAACGAAAGCGCGCAGCAGGAGCTGCGCCACCTGCGCCAGCGCGGCTATGCCCGCGCGCGCGTTAATGGGGAAGTGTACGACCTGGCCGAGGCTCCCCCGGTGTCCGGCGACGAGCCGGCGGATATTGAGGTGGTGGTGGATCGGCTGGTAATCGGGCCGGGTATTGGCTCTCGTCTGGCCGAGTCGGTGGAGACAGCGCTCAGCGAAGGGGAGGAGAAGCTAATCGCATGGGTGGACGGCGGAGAAGAGCGCGTGTTCTCCACCCGGTTTGCCTGCCCGCGCTGTAACATAATCTATCCCGAGCTGACACCCGGGCTGTTCTCGTTCAACCGGCCGGTGGGGATGTGCCCAGAGTGTGAGGGGCTGGGGATGGTAACGCAGCTTGACATCGGACTGCTGGTGGCCGCGCCTGAGCGCTCGATTCTCGATGGCGCTCTGAAGATCATCGGGAACATAAGCACGCAGCATACTCAACATATATTTGAGGGCCTCGCCGCACACTATAGCTTCGATCTGCGCATGCCCTGGCAGGAGCTGTCCGAGGATGTCCGCCAGGTAATCCTGTTCGGCTCCGGCGGCGAGGAGATCAGTTTTACGTATACCACCGGGTCCGGGCGCAAATTTGAGTACAAGAAGCAATACGAGGGCCTCGTGCCGATGGCCCAGCGCCATCAGGAGCACTCCTCCCGGCGTACCCAGACCTTCTACGGTCAATTCTTCGTGCCATTGCCCTGCCCTGCTTGCGGAGGTGGCCGCTTGTGCCCAGAGGCCCGTTCGGTGCGGGTGGGCGGCAAGACGATTCCCGCGGTCGTCTCCTCAACCGG
>CAYNMY010000374.1:0-3061 GCA_964398275.1 uncultured Armatimonadia bacterium
TACAATGGTAGACTCGGGTGAATCGGCAGCACAACAAACTCAACCTGAGTCCGAACAAGCTAGTCCAGGGGATGTCGGCCTCCGTGCGTTCGATGACCTGCCGGTCGCGCTCGAAGTGCGGATAGGCTCGATCACATTGCCAGTGGGGGACCTGCTTCAACTGCAGCCTGGCTCGATTCTGACGATTGATGGGCCGGCGGGCGAGGTGGTGGAACTGCTGGCCGGCGGTAAGCCGATCGCTTACGGCGAGCTGGTCACGACCGGCGACCACCTGGCGGTGCGGGTGCTGGAGATCCTCGATGCCAACGCGGACGGGGAGGAGTGACAGATGCGCTCAGCTCTGGCCGCTTTGCGGCTTCTGTGTTCTTATGGGCTGCTGCTTTGGTGTCTCCCCGCCGCCGCCCAGGGCGAGTCAGGAGCTTCGGGTGGCCACGGCTCACTGTATTACCTCGTCCAGGCCTTTGTTAGCCTGGCCATAGTCGTCGCGCTTATCTACGCTATATACTTCGGCCTGCGCCGGCTCTCCCGCACCGGATTGCCTCCCCAAGGGGAGGGAATGCAAGTGCTGGCGAGCCAGCATCTGGGCGGCGGCCGGTGGGTGTATATCCTGCGGGTTGCCGACCGGGTCCTGGTCGTCGGCGGCGGAGCAGACGGCCTGCGGACGCTCGCTGAGCTGTCCGCGGAGGAGTATGAGAGGACTGGGTCCGAACCTCACCAGCGGGGAGCTGCGGACAGTGGCAATCACGATTGATGCAAAGCTCTTGACGCGGTGGCGCCGGATTGTCACGGTCGGCGCAGTGACGGTGACGGGCGCCGGCACGGCCTGCGCTCAAGCACAAACGGGCCCTCTCCTGGCGACAGGGACGCCCGGTGAGAGCGAATACCTGCGGCTGCTCTTGCTGTTCGCGGCCGTGGCGCTGGCGCCGGCCCTGCTGGCGGTGATCACGTCCTTCGCGCGCATCGTGATTGTCCTGTTCTTTCTCCGCGCCGGGCTGGGCACCCAGCAGATTCCCCCCAATTACGTCATCGTCGGTCTGGCGATCTTCCTGACCATCTTCACGATGCTGCCCACGCTCGAGAGGATTCACACCGAGTCGGTGGCGCCATTACTGGGCGGAGAGATCAAGCTGGCTGAGGCGGGGAAGCTGAGCGAAGCGCCGCTGCGCGAGTTTATGGATGGGCAGGTGCGCGAGGACGACCTGGCGATGTTCCGGGAGATCGCGCAGGTCCGGGCGGAGGTCAGTCGGGCGAGCGTGCCGATGACCGTGCTCATCCCCAGCTTCGTGCTCGGCGAGCTGCGGGCCGCCTTTATGATCGGCTTCATCGTCTACCTACCCTTCGTGATAATTGACCTGGTAGTCGCCAGCACTCTGGCTTCAACCGGACTGATAACGCTGCCGGCGCCCGCCATCTCGCTGCCCTTTAAGCTGCTGCTGTTCGTGATGGTGGACGGCTGGAAGCTGCTGACCGAGTCGCTGCTGGCGACCTTCTAGCGTGACCGCGGGTTAATGCGAATATGACGGCGCCTGAAGCTCTGGAACTCGTGCAGCGTGTGCTGCTGCTGACTTTCTACACGGCACTGCCGCCACTGGGGGCAGCGTTTCTGGCTGCGGTGGGGGTGAGCTTCATCCAGGCGCGTATCGGCGGCGATCCGACTACCTCTACGGTGCCTAAGATCCTGGCTGCGGGCGCGGCACTGCTGGTCTTCGGCGGCTGGATGGTGGCGCTGATGAGCGACTTCTGGCTGGACCTGTGGCAAAGTCTTCCGGAAATAATCAAGTAGCGCCTAAGTGACAATGACTGAATGGCAATCGCTTAATATGGCCGGCTTCCTGGTAGTCTTCGCGCGCTGCGCGGGAGCGCTACTGCTCCTACCACCGTGGAACTGGCGCCACGTGCCGGTTAGCGTACGCCTGGGCCTGGCCGCGGTGGTGACTCTGGCTATTGCCCCACTGGTGGGACCGCAGCCTGGCGGCTCGATAGAGTTGTTGGGCCTGGTGACGGGCATCGTCCGCGAGATGAGTGTGGGGCTGGTGATCGGCTTTCTGGGCGCGCTGGTTTTCTGGGGCCTGCTGCTTGCGGGGCAGATCATCGAGCACTACATTGGCGGCGGGGGAAGCAGCTTCGGCGACGAGGAGCTTGGGCCCATCGCGCAGCTTTACTACGTGCTGGCCCTGGTCCTGTTCATAATCATCGGCGGGCACCGCTGGCTCGTCGAGCAACTCTATGCCAGTTTCGCAGCGGTCCCGCTGGCGGGAAGCGTGTCGAGTGAAGCAATTGTGACCAGTGTCACCGGCGCCGCCGCGCAGATGTTCCACAGCGGCTTGCTCATTGCGGCACCGGCGATCACCGCGCTCTTTCTGGCCGACGTGGTACTGGCGATGGTCGCCCGCGCCGTCCCGAATGTGGCCTGGGCCCCCGCGCTTCCCGCGCTGCGCTGGCCAGTCGCTATTGTGGCACTGCTGGTCACCTTACCGCTCCTGGTTGACTTCGTGGGCTGGCAGTTTGCCTCTATGCAGACGAGCCTGAGCGCGCTTCTGGCAAGTCTGTAGCATCTATGTCGGAAGACAAAGCTGATGAGCAGTGATCTGCGGCAATATGCTCCGACCGCCCGCCGCCTGAGCCGGCTGCTCCAGGCGGGCATCTTCCCGCGCAGCCAGGTGTTGACTGGTGCGGGCGTCTTTGTTGCTCTGCTGCTTCTGGTTGCTGTTCTGGCCATCCCGCTGCCAGGCATTCTCCAGGGGATGTTCGCTGAAGCGCTGGGCCGCGCTGCTGCTGCCCAGCCGGATACGGCGCTGAGCTGGGCACCGTTTGCTCAGGCCGGACTGGTGGTAGGCGGGTCACTGCTGCTAATCTGGCTCGTAGCGGTGGGTATGGGCGCACTGCAGCGGGGAGGCGCAGCGGGCACCGAGGGGGCTGGTAGCGTCCCGCTCGGCGCGCCGCAGGTGGGCTGGCATCGTTCGCGCGTGGTGGATCTGGCCTGGGAGCTGGTCGGCTCGGCGGCGATACTGGTCGGCGGGGCGCTGATCATCTACGCCCCGCACATCCCGGAAATCTCCCC
>CAYNMY010000375.1:0-3047 GCA_964398275.1 uncultured Armatimonadia bacterium
CAGGACAACGAGATTCCCCTGGCCCGGGGGCTGGGCAGCAGCAGCGCGGCGATCGTCGGCGGGCTGGTGGCGGCGAATGAACTGCTTGGGGCCGGGCTGGACAAGGACCGGCTGTTGCAGCTTGCAGCGCAGATCGAAGGCCATCCCGATAACGTAGCACCCGCGCTGTACGGTGGCCTGACCGCTTGCTGCGTTGACGACGACGAGGTGGTCTGCCTGCGGTTCGACGCCCCCGAAGAGCTGGCGCTCGGCGTGGTAATTCCCAGCTTCGAGGTCAGTACCGAGGACGCCCGCGACGTTCTCCCCCAGCAGGTGCCGTTCGGCGACGCCGTGTTCAATACCAGCCGGGCGGCCTGCACAATGGCGGCGCTGGTGGCGGGGAATTGGGATATCCTGGGTGTGGTGATGGATGATCGCCTGCACCAGCCGTACCGGATGCCGCTGGTTCCGGGTATGAGTGAGGTAATCGAAGCCGCCCGCGAGGCCGGCGCCTATGCGGCGGCGCTGAGCGGCTCGGGTCCGACTGTGATCGCCTTCGCGCCGGAGATGAATAACGAGATTCTCGAAGCGATGGTGCAGACTTTCGGACGCTTCACCGTGGAAGCCGTTGCCTTCTGGACCTCCGCCAGCAATGAAGGAGCAGTAATCGCTGAGCCAGGGGCGCAGTAGCGAGCGCTATCAGTTGTGACCAGATTTCGCGAATCCGGGACAGGCGAGGCTTGGGCGTGCTCAGCGCCGTGACGCCTGTCTTAGCGGAGGAGGCGGATTGTGGCTCCGGAGTTACAGCGACGCTGTCCGCGCTGCGAGCGAATGCTAGTGGATACCCCCGAAGGACCTCGCTGTCTGTACTGTGGCTATGACTTCTCGGTATCGCCGGAGGATATTGATGCGGGCGAGTACTTCACTGGTGCAGAATGTGGGGTGCTCGGTCTGCTGGCGGGGCTGCAAATCGGCGCGGCGATAGGCCTGGTCGGCGGTGATCCCGAACCAGACGCCGCATTCGTTGCGCTCAGCGCCGGGGTCGGTGCAGTACTGGGGGCGGTGTTAGGCGGCTGGTTAGGTTGCCGGTTGTCGCGGCCACGCCGGCGCAACTTCCGGCTCCTGCTGCTCGCGGCGTGTGGGGCGGGGCTGGGCGGGTTAGTGGTGGCGGTAACGGGTTGGGGCAACGTGGATACGGTGCTCATAGTAGCAGTCGGCCTCGGCGCGCTGTTGTATGCCAGCGGCTTGTATGCAGCACAACACAGCTCGGGCAAAGGAGATAGGGACGATTGCCGCGAATAACTTACTCGCAAACTGGCGCAGCTACCTATCCAGTGGGACAAGTGCTTATTGAACACAGCATACCCCGCAGTTCCGGGCGATTGTATGCGTGCGGCAGGCAGGGGCAAGAGAACGACGTTGAGGTGATAGCTGATGAATGTGACGGAACGGGTTACTGAGTTTGCCCAGAGAGTGGCTGAGGCGAGTGTGGCGCTGCGGAATGCTTCCGGCGAGCAGCGGGACGAGCTGCTGGGGCGGATGGCGGAGCTGCTGCGGGCACGCAGTGCCGAGATAATGCGGGCCAATGCCGTTGACATGGAGCAAGGCCAGGAGAAGGGTCTCTCGGCGGCGATGCTCGACCGGCTGCTGCTGGACGACGAGCGCATCGAGAATATGGCGGCAGCGCTGGAAGAGATAATCGAGCTGCCTGATCCGCTGGGGCGGGTGCTGGAAGAGTGGACACGGCCCAACGGCCTGCGCATTCAGAAGGTGGCAGTGCCCCTGGGCGTGGTGGGGATAATATACGAGTCGCGGCCCAACGTGACGGTGGACGCCGCCGGGTTGTGCGTGAAGGCGGGCAACGGCGTGCTGCTGCGGGGGGGCTCGGAAGCGATAAACTCCAACGTTGCGCTGGCCAGAGTGCTCCAGGAGGCCTGCGGGGATGTGGGCTTGCCGAAAAGCTGCGTGGAGATCATTGACTTCACCGACCGGGCAGCGGTGACTGAGATGGTGCGGCTGGACGAATACCTGAATCTGATTGTGCCGCGCGGAGGGCACGGGCTGATTCGCGCGGTGGTGGAGAACGCCACCGTGCCGGTGCTCAAGCACGACCGGGGTATGACGCAGATCTACGTGGACGAGAGCTGCGATCTCGATACGACCGTCGAGTTGGTGCACAATTCCAAGGTGCAGCGGCCCGGGGTGTGCAATGCCGTGGAGAATCTGTACGTGCACGAGAGCAACGTCGAGGCGCTGCGGGCGATCGTGGCGGACCTCCAGAAGGCTGGGGTAGAGATACGGGGCTGCGCGCGGACTTTGGAACTGTGTGAGGGCTGCGTTGCGGCCACCGACGAAGACTGGGACACTGAGTACCTGGATATGATCCTGGCGGTGCGAGTTGTGGATTCGATGGACGAAGCGATAGCGCTTATCGCCCGCCACGGCTCGGGCCTGACCGAGGCTATCTACACGGATAACGAGCAAAATGCCGAGCGCTTCCTGAGCGAGGTGGACTCGGCCTGCGTCTATCATAACGCTTCCACGCGCTTCACCGACGGCGGGCAGTTTGGCCTGGGTGCGGAGATCGGCATATCTACTGACAAGATCCACGCGCGGGGCCCGGTGGGCGTACGTGAATTGGTCAGCTACAAGTACGTCATCCACGGCGACGGTCAGATCCGGGCATCGTCTTAGGAGAAAGGCAGTGACAGCAGCGGCAGATTTGCGCAAGCAGGTGACGGAGGCAAAGCTGGTCGTGGTCAAGGTGGGTACGCGGCTGGTGGCGCGGGGGCCGGGGGAGCTGAACACCGAGTTTCTCGCCAGCCTGGTGGGGCAGATCAAGCGGCTCCAGGAGCAAGGCGTGCAGGTGCTGGTGATCACCTCGGGTGCGGTGCACCTGGGCGCGGGGCACCTGAGTAAGCGCAGCCGACAGGGCGGGCTGAGTGCCCGGCAGGCGGCTGCCGCGATCGGTCAGCCGACGCTGATGCACTACTATGGCGAGGCGCTGGCGGACCAGGGCATGGTCGGGGCGCAGATATTGCTGACCACCGAGGATATGCAGGACCGGT
>CAYNMY010000376.1:0-3031 GCA_964398275.1 uncultured Armatimonadia bacterium
TGAGTACGCGGTCCGCAGCCGGTCCTGTGCCCCCGCCGTGACAGGAGACCAAGACTACGCAGATGACTACCCCAACCAGTACTGCAGCAGGTCTGAGCGTTCGGCTTATCATTGTCATATCAATTCTTCCTCTTCAGAGTTGGTGCAGACAATCCACTGGAGCTACCTACCGTTCAAGGTATCTTGCTACAACCATTGGCCTGCGCCGATAGTGAAGCCAGTTCTCATGTGCTACTGGCGCGCTGCCGGCGGCGGGGCTCTGTGGCCAATTGCGCTGTGGAATCTCTTCGTACTACAATACCTTCGCCACCGTTGGATGAACACCTGCACCTCTTTTAGTGTGCAGAAGAACCCCCCGTCGAGCAACTCGTCCCGCAGCTTGCCACTCAACGCTTCGATGTACCCGTTCCCCCATGGACTTCCAGGTTCGATATGCAGCGTCTTCACGTTCAGTTGGCGCTGTAACGCTCACCGCATGAGGCCAGATGATCTCATCGCCGACCCCGTAGTCGTACACGTCGAACCAGGAATTGAGTGGGAACTCGGCGGCCAGCTTCTCAGCCGGCGCCTCGGGGTGCACCTGTGGGTCAATCAGCGCGTGCTTTCCGCTGCGCACCTCGATGATGCGGTATTCGGCGCTGCGGTCGGCGTTGACCAGGCGCGCGCCATGATAGTAGCGGTAACGGTGCAGAAGGAACGCAGTGTCAGTCTTCACCTGGTGATCCGCGTGGCCTGTGACCTTGCCGGTGCCGATGCGGAACTCGAACTCCAAGCGCAGCTCCGCGCCGCCCGCCGAAAGGCTTCGGCCGCTCATCCTCGACAGAAATCTATTGACAGGGCTAATGCGTTTCTGTATAATACTACGTGCGTAGTATTACTCACTAGGAGGCAACCCGTGGCCCCCACCAGAAGCAACCGCATCACAAGCATCGGCGAATTGCAGCTAGCCGTACTCGATCTTCTCACCCAGTTGGAAGAGGGCAGCGTGTACGATGTCCTCGAGCAATTCCCCAAGAGCCAAGCTCCTCGCTATACCACCGTTCTGACCGTCCTGCGCAACCTCGAGCAGAAGCGCCTGGTGGCGCACAGGACTGAGGGCCGCACTTACATATTCCGCCCCACAAGCCAGGCGGCCCGGGTGCGCGGCCAGGTGCTCACCGACGTTCTCAGCCGCGTATTCGGCGGCTCACCCGAGGACCTCGTGGCCACGCTGCTGGACAGTGATGCCGTAACCCCTCAGGTGCTTGGCGAGCTCAGAACCTTGATCCAGGATCGGGAGGCCGGCGACCATGAGCAGTGAACTGATCCTCGACGCATTGGTAGCGCCTACCGCAGTGGCCGGCGTTGCCTGCCTTGCTGCTGTTGCCGCCCGCCGCGCGCCGGCAGCACTCAGGAATACTCTCTGGCGCATCGCCCTTGTCGGCCTCTGGGTGGCTCCGCTCATCGTCATCGCCACCCATGAAGCGCCCTGGCAGCCCCACACCATAGCCGTTCCCCTGCTGCCAGCACCGCAGGAAGCTGCTCGCGCAATGCCTCCCGGCTCAAACCTCACCGCCACTCCCGCCTCCCTCTCCTCCACCTCTACAATGCCGCATCAGCCCACACCACCTCAGCGCATCCCACCCACTCGCCACATACGGCCGCTGAGCTTGCTGCTACTTCTATGGGCCGCGGGTGCTGCATTAGGCATGATCTATCTCCTCAGAGACCTGCGCGCCGTGCGCCCCCTCATCCTGGTGAGTCAGCCGCTCGATGACCCAGCCTTGCAGCACCGAGTGGCAGCGCTGGCTGCTCAACTGGGGCTGCGCAGCTCTCCGGCCGTGGCCGCATCGCCGGCCATCACGACCCCGACTGTGGCCGGCCTCAGTGCCCCGGTGCTGCTGCTGCCGGAGGATTTCTCCTCGGCAGCAGGGAGCTACGATGCAGTGATAGTGCACGAGCTGGCACACATTCGACGCCGCGACCTGACATTCATGTTAGCGGCCCGGCTCACCCGCGCTTTCTGGTGGTGGCATCCGCTCGCATGGCTAATGGCACGCGAGCTGGTGCTCTCCGCCGAGGAAGCCTGCGACGACTGGGCCGTCGCCCTCACCGGCCGGCGAGAAGACTACGCCACGACGCTTGTGGACTGGGCCGAGGCGGCGATGCCTGTCCCCGGCCTGCCATGCGCCCCTCGCGGCAGAGCCCTCGTCAGGCGCGTGCAGCGCATCCTGCAGAGCACACAGGCCCCGAGATTGCACCTCTCCTGGCAGGCGCACACGATACTGGCCCTCTCAGCCATGGCCGCGATGGTGCTGGTGGGCACCGTACATGTCCGCGCCGTCCCCGCCGATGAAACAGCCACGCACCCGATCCTGCTTGCCCAAGCCGGCGAAGAACCCGCGCAACCGCAAACCGGCCACACCGTCACGGTTCAGGGCAAAGTCCTGGGGCCCGATGGGCAGCCGCTGCCAGAGGTGGAAGTGCTGGTGCAGTACAACGGCCCCGACTGGGAAACGGTAATCCAAAAAGCGAGGACCGAGGCTGATGGAAGCTTCACATTCACCTGCAATGTGGTGAACTTGACATGCCGTATGTGCGTGGCGGCACACAAGCCCACCTTAGCGGTTGACTGGGCTCCTTTCTTACCTGGAGACGAGGATATAATCCTCAGGCTCGCGGCCGATCCGGTTGCCTTTGCCGGCACGGTCAAAGACCCCGAGGGCAACCCCATCGTCGGGGCTCGTGCCTACGTCAACTGCCTGACGCGTCCAGCGGGCGAGAAGCCGGCGAAGACTCGGTTCTCCGACGACCCCCACGCCGACGAGTTCCTCAGAACCTACTTCTTCCCCAAGGACGAGAACTTTCTCCATGCTACCACCGACGAAGCCGGCAGGTTCGAGATCCCCGATCTACCCGCCGAGGCCAAGCTCAGGCTGACGGTGCTCGCCGAAGGCCGAGAGCGCCTGTACATGCAGGATGAGACAATACCGGCGGGCACACGCGACTTCGAAGTAGTGCTCCGGCCTGAAGCCGTAATCTCGGGGCGCAT
>CAYNMY010000377.1:0-3017 GCA_964398275.1 uncultured Armatimonadia bacterium
AAGATTCTCGGAGGGGCCTGTCGTAGGAAGTTTCGCAACGCGAAGCTTCCAAGGCTGGCCCTAAAAGTGCGAACAATCTTACGCCGAGTTATCCAACCGACTACTAGTACAACAGATTGCCTTGGGCATCCACTGCGTAGAGCCGTTTGCCCAAGCGCCCGGGGATTCGGTAGTGATTCCAGCCTGTGCTCCAGGGCTGGCCCTTCCACGGCAGCAAGATCGGTTCGATCTCATACTTGGTACGCACTGTGTAGCGGAGCATGAACTCCGTACTGGGTTCGCCCCCGGTACTTTGGAAGATGACCACCGGCCCGCTGCCCTGGTAGTTGCGCACCAGCGCGACCTCGACGACCCCCTCACCCAGCTCTTGCCGATTCACCAGCACTTCGCCCTCGTCCCAGGTCTGCCCACCGTCGTGGCTTGTCCAGACGACCAGATCGTGGCCCTCAACGTCGCCCGAGGTTACGGCCGCCCGGCCGTAGCCTTTGATGGTCACCCCGTCCTCCGTATACATCTGCCCGCGTCGCGTTGCCGTCGGGGGGAGCAACAGCGCTCGCGACGTGCCCCACTGCACGAAGCCCCAGTAGGCCTGGCAGCCGTTATCAATAAGCTCTTGGCGGTTCGCCCGTTCGCCCATATCCACGCCGTTCATTGCGATCATGTGCCTGCTTTCCGGATCGTACTTGACGGTGCAGGGCATGTTCTTTCGCTTCCCGTCGGGGTCGAGGTCGCTCAACGCGAGGTACACCATGTTTTCGGTAGCATCGTAGAAGATCTGCCGGAGGTAGCAGCGCGAGAATGTGCCGTGTTCGTAATCGAAGAAACGGAGAATCTCGGTGCCTGCATCCCAGGTGCGGCCGTTGTCGGTGCTGCGGTGGGCTACCAGCGGACCGCTGAAACCGTGCCGGATGCCGGTGCGCTCCTCTATCTCGGCGGTCGTCCACACACAGCCTCGGTAAAAGCATAGGAGGTCGCCATTGTTAAGCTGCAGCGGATTGGGATAAGTAGCCGCACCAAACTCCACACCGAGTCGCCACTGCGAGATATCCTCCGGGTATAGGGTCCGCGCATACTTTACCGGATTGTAGTGCGTACCGTAGAACAGGTGCACGTAGCCATCTCTGGTGATCAGAATCTCCGGGTTGTTATGGCCGTCATCGTAACGACAGTCATCCACCCTTATTGATTTGGACCACTGGCCGGTGTCGTGGTCGTAGCAGGCCACACGGGCGAAGAAATCGTCGCCGCGATAGGTTACGTAGGTTCGGTTGTACCTACCTGAGTGGAACATCGCCTGGGAGGGCGGGTTGTTTGTCGAGAGGGTGCCCCGCAGCGAGTCTGAAGCAAAATACTTCACGTCATCAGCACTCGTTGTCGCCGCTGCCAGCAGCAACGCCAGCAGGTAGATGGTAGCCGTATGGAGCAGATTCTTGGTCATGATTGCTCTCCTTTTTCAGTCTGTTGTACGAGACTTGTAGTTGGTCACGAACTGATGGCCAGCGTGCAGCGCATAGCGCCAGGCCGGCCGGCTGGGCCACTTCATCGGGGTCGGGCACGTGCCTTGAGAATCACCCAGCCCTGGTGGGCCAGCGCGGCGTGGCCCCCGCCGGTCACCTCCGGATACCACGACGAGGTCTCCTGCTCGCCGCCGACCACATTGCGCACGACGTTCACCCGCAAGACCTGGCCGGATTTTGGCGAGATCTGTAGCTCCTCCCACGGCACGCGCATTTCCACTGCCCAGTGGTCACGATGAACGTAGACGGCCCATTCGCAGTCGAAGTCGTAAGCGACACATTCATCCCGTCCCTTGCCGGTGCCGTCGTCCCACTGGTCGAACAGCGCGCCGCTGGCGCTTATAGCAAACTGGGCCCACCGTTCCGGGTGTTCGTTAGAGCGGATAAAGACCTCGACGTTGTCATCTGTCGAAAGGGTGCCGTCCCGCTCGTCCGCACTCACATTTTTCACCAGCGTGGTGTGAGCCTGGTAAGACTCGATCATCAGGTACAGGTCCGTAGGGTCATAGATCATTCTGACCTGGGTCCGGTACTGGGACGGCTCGACACTGCCTCTGATGGAGAAATCCGTCATCATCGGCTCTTGGTTAAAGCGCCATGACTTGTCCCCCGGAAGCCCATCAATCTTAGGCCGGTATCTTTTCGCGTACGTCTTCGCAGTAACCACCCGGGTAGCCATCCGGCGGATGCCCGCTACAGCCTGTTGATACTCGGCCGGGCCGTTGGCAACCATAGCAGCGTCAATGCGCCGGTCCACTGCGCGGCGCATGGCGGACGAGTTGACCAGGCGAATCCTCTGCGCGGTGGTGATAAATCGCGGCGTCAGCCGATCCACATACCACTGGTACGATTCGATTGGCTGGTCCGGCACCGGCAAATAGATCGCCTCTGTCTCATTGGCAAGCGCAGGCTCATCTGCGCCTGCCGGCAGCCCCCCTAGAACGAGAATCGTGGCAATTAGCAGTAACCATGTTCGCATGGTACGGCCTCCTTTTTCAGTCTGGTTGCACGGAACTTCTAGTTGGTCACGAACTGATGGTCGCCGTCCAGCGCATAGATGTGCTTGCCCTTGCGCATGGGGACGTCATCCCCGCCCCAGCTCCATGGCTGGGCCCGCCACGGCATCAATATCGGCTCGATCGCGTACTTCGTCCGGGCCGCGTATCGGACCATGAACTCCGCAGTCGGCTGTCCGCCGTAGGTCTGGAAGATCAGCAGCGGCCCGTTGCCCGGGTAGTTGCGAACCACGTTAATGTTCAGATGGTAGACACCCTCACCGAATTCATGCCGGTCGAAAAGCGTCTCCCCCTCATCCCAGGTCAGCCCGCCGTCGTTGCTTCGCCAGACCGCCAGGTCGTAACCCTTAAAGTCTGTCTTCGGCCCCGCACTCCGCACATTATACCTCCTCAGATTCACCCCGTCGGCGGGGTAGACTTCGCCGGCGGCGGAGGCGGGCGGCATACCCTTGAGCACGCGGGAATCGCCCCCCGGCACGCCCGC
>CAYNMY010000378.1:0-2968 GCA_964398275.1 uncultured Armatimonadia bacterium
GGCCGGCCGGCGATTACCCGCTCCATCCCCGGCGCTGCCTACGCTGACAGCCTCGAAGAGAGAGAACGGTTGATGTCCGAAATATTAGGCGAGAACGGGAATTCGTGAGGAGGAATGAAAGTGAGCACAAACGAATATCCAGCCCTGCGTAGAATAGGACTGTGGTTGAGGCGCATTCTGCCCCGGATTGGCTTCGTCCTACTTATTCTCTTCGTCCTGGCCGCCATCCCCTGGACATATTTCAACATCAAGTGGGGCCGAGAGCTGGAAGCCAAGCTGGCCGAACTGAAGGCGCAGGGCATGCCGCTGAGTCTGCAGGAGGCGGCACCTAAGGCTGTGCCGGAAGCCCAAAACGCCGCTGTGCTGTATCAGGAAGTCTTTGGTGAGTTCTTGCCTGGGGAGGGACGCGAAGGGAGACGCATTGGCGGTACGACAGAGCCGGAACTGCGCAAGCTAGGTGACTACCGTAAGGCCGCAGACCCAGCTTTGAAGGGCGAAGTCTGCACTATCCTCAGTCGTCCCGAAGTCAAACGCGATCTGCAGATCATCCGGCAGGCCTCCACACGGCCATACTCGGTCTTTCCCGTGAATTGGGAGGACGGGGCGGGCGCGCTTTTCCCCCACTTCAACAGATTCAGGCTGGCTTCTCAGATGCTATCTACCCAAGCTCTGCTCGTGGCTAGCGAGGGCCGCGTTGGCGAAGCACTGGACTGGTGCGAGGTCTCCCTGCGGATGTCCGAGCACGTCGCGGCCGAGCCTACGCTTATAGCACAACTTGTCGCCATAGCGATACAGGCGATAACTTTTGACGCAGTTGAGCAGATCCTCTGCGAGCAGCAACTGGAGCCAGGCGTAGCTAATGACTTCCAGGAGTATCTGTCCCGAATTGACCTGCGCAAGACGTTCACGGACGGAATGATAGGCGAACGTGCCCTGGGTCTAGGTCAACTCGAAACAATGCTGCAAAAGCCGAGGACCTGGCCATTGTGGAAGTTAGAGAAGCTGACTTACATCCGCTATATGAGTCGGGTGGTCGAAGCCCACCGCTTACCCTATTGTGACGCAGTTGACGAAATTGAATCAGCGAACAGAGAATTGAAAGCTCTACCGTTCTACCAGGGCATCTTGGCAAAGATACTCATCCCGGTGTTTGCGAGGGCAGTGCATAAGCGCGGCCAAGCAGAGGCCAACATCGCCCTGTGCCGCGTGGTACTGGCGCTGAAGGCATACAAGTACGAGCGCGGTGCCTATCCCGACAGCCTGGAAAAGCTCAAAGAGACGCTGGACTGGGAACTGCCCGAGGACCCCTTCAGTGGCAAAGAGTTCATCTACCAACGCGAGGGTGAGGGATTTATCCTGTACAGCATTAGCCAGGACCTCGAGGACGACGGCGGAATGCCCGAGCGCGACGAACAAGGCAAGTGGCGAGGTGATGAGTCAGACATCGTCTGGCAGTGCCGCCGGTAGCTGACCGGTGGCGACCGTGTGCGCCCTCGCCACCTCCACAAGCTGGTAGGCCGGCAGATGTTGGCCCGAACATCCGCCCCGGAGCCTGTCCTCGACCTCTACCCATTAGGCAGTCGGCGCAGCACCGCCGTCCCCTGTCCTGCGACATGTCACGCCCCCTCAGCTCTCTCCCAACCGGGGAGGAGCAAACCCCGCCAGCAGCGAACTACCTATTGCCGACGGTATGTGGCGAGCCGTTGCGAGGCGCTTGTGATTGGGCCCGGCCAGTGTGCGCGAATCAATTCGGCGCCTGGCACAACACGACGACTGTCAGACCCAGCTAAGAGGTGATGAAATATGACAACCTACGAATTGATTCTGAGCCGGCGGACCATCCGCAAGTTCGAGCAGACACCGGTGCCCACTGACCTGCTCGAGAAGTGCGTTAATGCCGCGCGCGTGGCGCCCTCCGGCGGCAACCTCCAGCCGCTGGAGTACATCGTCGCCGCCGACCCGGAGCAGTGCCAGCAGGTATTCCCGCACACCGCCTGGGCGGGCTACCTCGACGACGGTACGCCCGGGCCCGGCGAGCAACCGGTGGCGTACATCTTTATCCTGACGAACACGGAAATCCGCGCTAATGCGCAGCAGGATGTGGGCATCGCCGCTGCGAACATCGCCCTGGTGGCACTGGACGAGGGCGTGGGGAGCTGTATGATCGGTTCGCTCGACCGCGATGCACTCCGCAAGGTGCTGGAGGTACCCGAGGGCTGCGACATATCGCTGGCAATTGCGCTGGGCTACCCCGCTGAGCAGCCGGTGATGGAGGAAATGACCAGCGACTCGATTAAATACTACCGGGACGAGCAGGGCGCCCTGCACGTGCCCAAGCGCGCGCTGGCCGACGTGGTGCACTGGGATAGGTCCTGAAAACAGCGCCGGACACGACGCCAGATGGTCGTAGCAATCGGTGGCACGGGCTTCCAGCCCGTGTTGGCACGGCCAGGGACCTCTGCCAACGAGACCTTTTCTGACTATGGAGGGCACCAACGAGATGGACAATCCGCTCAAGCAACAGATAGCCGCAGGCACCCCCGTCTGGGGAACGATGCTCGAGGAGATGACCTCACCGGGCGCGCCGCAGCTTCTGAAGAACGCCGGCTTTGACTGGTTCGTTATTGACTGCGAGCACTCCTGGCCGGGACTGGAGCGCTGTGCGTGGCTGATCCGCGTCGCCCGGGCCATTGACTTCCCCATCTTCTTCCGCATCTCGCGCACCGTCGGCCAGATGCTCAGCCGCCTGCTGGATATTGGGGCCACTGGACTGATCGTCCCCTACATCGAGACCGCCGAGCAGGCCCAGGAGGTGGTGGATTGGGCCAAGTACCCGCCGGTAGGAAAGCGCGGGCGCGCTGGAGGCGGGGGGCTGGAAGACTACGAGCGGTGGCCGCTGCCTGAGGCCCTCGAGCGCCACGATGCCTATACTATGGTCGCAGTGCAGATTGAGTCGAAGCTGGGCGTG
>CAYNMY010000379.1:0-2935 GCA_964398275.1 uncultured Armatimonadia bacterium
ACATTGTACTGCATTTCCTATCAATTCCCTACAACACAACAAACCCCCACCATACCCCCACCCCACCCAGCCCCCCGCGGGGGCTGCGGGCTACTGGCGAGAACGCGGCCGACGTGGGGGGGCGTTATTCGGGTCTCTCCTACTTCGGGATGCTCCCCGCGGCTCTGATGGGCCTGCCCCTGCGCGAAATCCTCGAAGGCGGGCAGGCGATGGCCGAGGCCTGTGGCCCATCGGTGTTGACTGACGAGAATCCGGGTGCTGTACTGGGGGCTTTGCTCGGTTGCAGCCTGGCGAGTGGCCGTGACAAAGTTACCTTCTTGATCTCACCGGCTTTGCAAAGTCTCGGCGACTGGGTGGAGCAGTTGCTGGCCGAAAGCACCGGCAAGGAGGGCACCGGGCTGATCCCCGTAGTGGGAGAGCCGCTGGGCGATGTAGGCGCCTACGGCGACGACCGCCTCTTTATCCACATACACCTCGCGGAGGACGACCGGTTGAGCCCCACAACTGCCATGCTGGCCGCAATTGGCCATCCGGTCGTGGAGATTGAGATGGCGGATGTGAACTCGATTGGGCAGGAGTTCTTCCGCTGGCAATTCGCTACGGCGGTGGCAGGCGCTTTGATGCACATTAACCCCTTTGACCAGCCTAATGTCCAGGAGAGCAAGGACAAGACCCGCGAAATGCTGGATTATTACAGCCGCCAGAGTCGCCTACCGCACCGCGACCCGGACCTTATCGAAGACGAGCTGACGGTCTACGGAGACCCCGGGGCCGGCTCGGTCCGGGATGCACTTGCGGCGTTGTTTGCCCGGGTCAACCCGCGCGATTATGTGGGGGTGATGGCATATCTGCCCCGCACGGCGAGCACCGATGATGCTCTGGCCGCGATGCGCGCTGATATTCGCGACGAACTGAGAGTCGCTACCACCGCCGGATACGGCCCACGGTTCCTGCACTCCACCGGCCAACTCCACAAAGGCGGCCCGAACACCGGGGTATTCTTGCAGCTTACTGCGCGAGATAGTACGACGGTGGACATCCCGGGCCACGATTACGACTTTGCCACGCTGAAGAACGCTCAGGCTTGCGGCGATCTGGAGGTCCTGCGCGAACATGACCGCAGGATCATTCGCATTGATCTGGGCAACGATATAGATCGGGGGATGGCGCAGCTAGCGAAGCTGTCCAGGGCGGCGCTCGGAGACAGCGGCTACTGACCCCTTACTCAGCAGATCCTGGGGAGCAACTCACCGGTAGGCATCTCCACGAGCCGCGTCGTTCCCAGGACTGTACGCATCTGCACCTGCGCTGACCCCGCAGCTGTTACTTCGCCAATAATAGCCGCCTCCCGGCCGTTGGCCAGCGATTTCATTGTGGCCAGTGCCTTGTCGGCGGCAGAGCCATCCACGAAGGCCAGAAACTTGCCTTCGCAGGCCACCTGGAGCGGGTCGAGACCCAATATCTCGCAGACCCCAGCCACCTGCGGCTTTATCGGCAACGCACTCTCGTCGAGCCGAATCGTCACATCCGCCTGACCGGCGATTTCGTTGAGCGTAGCAGCAAGTCCCCCCCGCGTCGGATCGCGCAGCGCGTGGACCCGGTCACCGAGCACCTCGATCAGCTTGCCCACAATCTCCGCCACCGGCGCTGAATCGCTGCGGATGTCGCCGCCGACATCTAATTCCTCCCGGGCACACATCACCGCCACGCCGTGGTCGGCGATTGTCCCATTGATAAGCACCACGTCGCCCAGCCCCACCCGCGCCGGATCAATATCGGCCTGCTCGTAAACCACACCCAGCCCGGTGGTATTGATAAACAGCCCGTCAACTGCGCCATGCTCGACCACCTTCGTATCGCCCGTGACCACAGCGATCCCGCACCGCTCCGCCGCTTCAGCCACCGACTGCACCAAACGGTGCAGATCCGCCGTGGGGAAGCCTTCCTCCACCACAAAGGCCAGCGACAGGAAACGCGGCTCCCCGCCCATCATCGCCACGTCGTTGACCGTGCCGTGCACCGCCAGGCTGCCGATGTCGCCGCCCGGAAAAAACAGCGGGGAAACCGTGAACGAATCGGTACTGAACGCCACTCTAAGCCCGCCGAGGGTGATAACCGCGGCGTCGTTGAGCGGCTGACCCGCCCGCGCCAACAGCGGGGCAAATTCCTCGCCAATGAGCTGCTGCGAGAGCAGCCCGCCCGCACCATGGCTCAGCGTGATGAATTCAGGCTTGTTCATCATATCGCCGTCAATCCCCTTCGACTCGCTCATATCGGTAGACAGCGGCGCAAGCGCCCTCCGACGAGACCATACACGGACCGATTGGGTGGTCGGGCCGACAGGCAGCACCAAACAGCGCGCAGTCGGTGGGATGCTTGGCGCCACGCAGAATAGCGCCGCACTCACAGCCGGGCGGCTCGGCCACCGGCCGCAAATCCAATTCAAAGCGCTTTTCAGCGTCGAAATCCTCGTACTCATCGCGGAGGCGCAGCCCGCTATCCGGCATCACGCCCAGCCCCCGCCACCGGCAGTCGGTCACCTCGAAAACTTCCTTGATCTTTGCCAGCGCGACCGGGTTGCCCTCGGGCCTGACCACCCGCTTGTACTGGTTTACGACCCGCGCTTTGCCCTCCTGGCACATCCGCGCCAGCATATAGACCCCCTGGAGTATATCCACCGGCTCAAAGCCCGCCACCACACACGCGATGCCCCGGTCGGCCACTGGCTGGTAGGGCTTTGAGCCGATGATAGCGCTGACGTGCCCCGGGCACAGGAACCCATCAATCTGCACGTCGGGCTGGTCAACGAGGGCCTGCATCGCCGGAGGAATGAGCCGGTGCGCGACCAGGACGCTGAAATTCCGAAGACCAAGCTGCCTGGCTTCGCCGATGCTGACGGCCCCACTCGGGATGGTCGTCTCAAAGCCCACACCCC
>CAYNMY010000380.1:0-2917 GCA_964398275.1 uncultured Armatimonadia bacterium
CAGTATATCTTTGACCCGGTAATCAGCGTGGCCATCGGGCTGCTGATCCTGGTCAGCGGGCTGCGGCTGGGCGTCGAGTCGGTACACATCTTGCTGGAGGGTGTGCCGCGGGGCATTGACCTGAAGGAGGTTGCCGACGCCGTCACCGGTCTGGAGCACATCGTCAGCACGCACCACTTGCACGCCTGGAGCCTGTGCTCCAACTACACAGCGATTAGTGCCCATGTGGTAGCGACGGTGAGCGATCCCCGGGAGCAGCGGCAGGCGCATCTGGCGGTGGAGAAGCTGCTGCGCGAGCGGTTTGGGTTCTCCGAGACGACCATCGAGATGGAGTTGGAGAGTGCGGATGCCGCGCCCCTGATCTTCCCGCTGGAGCAGGAGCCGCACAGCCCTTAGGCAAGAGGTCGCTGTTGTGGTAGAATAGATGTCCGGGTTGTGTTTGCCGGGTTGGCTTACGGCGCTTCGCTGTCGTCAGGATCGTCTCCGCAGTAGATTCGTGGGTGCAAGGAAGGATACCGCAGACGAGGCGGGGAACTACAAGGATCGGGTTCATTTGCGGCCGATAGCGGTCGCTTATTACTGTGTCAGTGACCAGAGAGTGAGACAAGCCGATGCTCCAGATTGTGGTATGTGTCAAGCAGGTGCCGGATACGACTGATGTGCGTATTGATCCAGAGACCAACACCCTCATCCGCGAGGGCGTACCCGCGATTGTCAACCCCTTCGACGCTCATGCCACGGAAGCCGCGGCGCAGATGAAGGAGAAGTACGGGGCATACGTGACGGTGCTTTCGATGGGGCCGCCGCAGGCGACCGAGGCGATCAAGAAATGCGTCAGCATGGGCGCTGACCGGGGGATTCTGCTGTCGGACCGAGCCTTCGCCGGTGCCGATACCCTGGCGACGAGCTACGCGCTGACCGCCGCGTTGGAGAAGATCGTCGGGCAGCAGGGCCTGGACCTGGTGCTGTGCGGCAAGCAGGCCATTGACGGCGATACCGCCCAGGTCGGGCCGGGACTGGCGCGGCGGCTGGGCTGGCCGCAGATTACCTACGCCATCGGCATCCCTGAGATTGACCTCGAGGCTCGGACGGTGACGGTGGAGCGGCGGCTGGAAAACGGGGTGGAAGTCGTCAAGGCGCGGCTGCCCGCGGTGGTCACCTGTGTGGAGGAGATGAACGAGCTGCGGTACGCGGCCCTGCCGGATATGATCCGCGCCGCCCGGTATGAGCCAGAGGTCTGGACCAAAGATGACCTCGAGGTAGACGAGGGCCTGCTGGGGCTGAACGGCTCGCCCACGACGGTGGATAGCATCTTTCCTCCCCCGCAGCCCGAGCCGGGCGAGATGATTCCCGGCGGCAGTGACGATCCGGCCGGGGCGGTAAGTACGCTGGTGGACAAGTTAATACAGCGTGTCGAGGCTGGCACGACGAAGTAGGGAGAACTGATGCGAAAACCGAAGCGTAAACTGCAAATTATCGCCGCGAACTGTATTGCCTGTGGGCTGTGCGAGCCGGAATGTCCCTTTGACGCTATCCATATCGAAGGCGATGTGGCTGTGATTGACTACGAGGAATGCACAGGCTGCGGCAAGTGTATCAAGATCTGTCCGACCGACTGCCTGTTTTTCGAGGGCGAAGAGGCTAAGGCAAAGGAAGAGAAGCCTGAAGCGGCTCCTGACCTCGCGGCTGATCTGGTCGCGCGGCTATCACAGTACAGCGGCGTGTGGATCTTTGTCGAGCAGAGCGACGGCGAGGCGCACCCGGTGAGCTGGGAGCTGCTGGGCAAAGGCCGGGAGTTGGCCGACACCCTCGGCTGTGAGCTGGCCGCAGTGGTACTGGGGGAGGGTATAGATGACGTCGCCCGCCAGGCGGGACACTACGGCGCGGACAAGGCCTACGTGATTGACGATCCGGTGCTGGCCAAGTACCGCACCCATCCATACGCCGAGGGGTGCCTGAAGCTGGTCCGCGAGTACCGGCCCGAGATCATGCTCATCGGCGCGACTACGCTGGGCCGGGACCTGTCCGGGGCGATAGCCACCGATCTGCACACCGGGCTGACTGCTGACTGCACCGGCCTGGAGATTGACGAGCTAACCCGGCTGCTTCGCCAGACCCGCCCAGCCTTCGGCGGCAATATTATGGCGACAATCCAGTGCAAGGAGCACCGCCCGCAGATGGCCACCGTCCGGCCCCGGGTGATGGAGGCGCTGGCCCCGGATGAGAGCCGAGAGGTCGAAATTGTCCGCGAGACGCTGGACGTCAACGAAGATGAGATCGGAGTGACCATCGAAGAATTTCGGCCCGACGCCGACCTCGACAAGCCCAATCTCCAGTATGCCGAGATCATCTGCGCTGGCGGCCGGGGGCTGGGCACGTCGCAGGGCTTCAAGCTGATGGCGGAGCTGGCCGAAGCGCTGGGGGGCGTGGTCGGCGCGTCGCGAGCAACGGTGGATGCGGGCTGGATATCTCATGACTACCAGGTCGGGCAGACCGGCTATACCGTCCGTCCCCGCTTGTTCATCGCCGCCGGTATTTCCGGCGCTATTCAGCATCGTGTTGGGATGCAGACTTCCGATACTATCGTGGCCATCAACACCGACCCGGAGGCGCCCATATTCAACATCGCCGACTTCGGCATAGTCGGCGACCTGTACGAGGTCGTCCCCGAGCTAATCAAGCAAGCGAAAGAAGGCAATCTCAAGGAGAAGCTGCTCGGGGACGGGGGCTAGCGTCGGCAACCTCCCCGCCTCGGTAGGACAGGCGTCTCGCCTGTCCCGCCTCAAGCCTACCGTGGGAGGCGCACCCTTGCGCCGACAAATTGGGATATACAGGGAGTATCTCCTTGAAGGAGGGGAGCATTGTGAGCGAGGAGATGAATCAGCCAAAAGCCTACGTGGAGAAGCTGCGCGCAAAA
>CAYNMY010000381.1:0-2915 GCA_964398275.1 uncultured Armatimonadia bacterium
CTGGATGGTCCCGCCGCGCATGGCATCAATCTCGCGCCGGCTGCGGGTGAGGTAGTCGCGCAGCTCCTCGAGGCCATATTCCCGGGCCAGGGCGCGGGCGCTGATACCGGGCCGCTTGGCCCGCAGTACGAACCACTGCTCCCGCTGGAGCCACTTCTCCATCGCCACGTCGTCGCCCCGTTCCGCCAGCAGCTTGTCGCGCTTCGCGATGTTGAAGTTCTCGTGGTAGATTCCTCTGTCGAGGTCCAGCGTGATACGGGTGATGTTGAGATCGTCGCTTTTCTCGTAGAGTATCTCTTCGCCGGTGATGTCATAGACCAGGCAGTCAGCTCTTTGGGTGGCCGAGACGATGTAGTAGTGATGGTTGAGCGTGTGTGCCTGGAGACTGGTTCCCGCCGTGTAGGCACTGGGCCAGATGACCAGTTCCGCGCCCTCGTCGGCCAGCCGCTGCCAGACGGCGGGGAAGTTCACATCAAAGCAGGTCGCCATCCCCACGCGTCCGAAGTCCGCCTCGTAGACGCGAACTTCGCGGCTGACCTGCACCGGGGGATCAAATTCGAACTCTGACCAGTACGGGTAGACCTTGTCGTAAACGTAGACCACCTCACCCGCGCGATCCAGCAGGACCGCGGAGTTGAGCCGTCTATCGCCGCTCAGCCGATCGAGTGGGCAGAGCACGTAAGTGCGATGCTGGCGGGCGATCTCGCTCATCAGGCTCATTGTTGGTCCTGCCAGCGTCTCGCCGCCTCTTTCCAGTTCTAACCAGGTCTCGGGCAGCGCAATCAGTTCGGCGCCGGCGGCGGCTTCGGCTTCCACCACTTCGCCAATCTCCTCCCGGCTCTTCCCGCGGGCAAAGCCGATGCTGACAACACGCACCGGGCGACCGAGAGTGTCTGTTGCCGTCTGTGAACTCGTCATATCGTTATTCCCCTATAGTGTGATCGCCTTACCGGTGGCGATGGAGCGGAGTGCTGCCAGCGAGACCCGCAGTGCGATCAGCCCTTCTTTGCCACCGGCGAATACCGGCTTGTCCTCGCGGATGGATCTGGCGAATGACGCGATTTCCTCGGCGACCATGTCCGCGCCGAGGTTGTCATAAGAGACCTGTTCGCCGCCCTCGGTCACTACAGTCAGCTTGTCAGCGCCCTCGACATTGATGATGCCTTTGGGGCCGAGAAGGTCCTCCAGCCTGCCGGTGCTTACTTTCTCGGGCAGACCCCAACTCAGCGAGAGCATTCCGAGGTCCCCGGATTCAAATTCCACGAGTACAGTAGTCGTATCAATTTCGGGGTCGTAGTTGGCCATCAGCGGCGATTCGGTGGACAGTGTCAGGCCCATCGCCATAACCCGAACCGGCTCGCTGTCGAAGATAAGCCGCCACTGGTCGAAGTAGTGGCAGCCGATGTCAACGATCGGTCCCCCGCTCTGCTCTTTGTCCATAATCCAGCCCTTGGGCCGCACCTCGATGCCGCTGGTATGCCGGTACATTACCGGCCGGCCGATCGCGCCGGTCTGGACCAGCTCCCGGGTCTTACGAACCTGGGGGGAGAAGCGCTTGCAAAAGCCCAGCGCGAACTTCACGCCGCACTCCTCGGCGGCGGTCAGCATTGCCTCGCCGTCGGCCAGAGTCGTTGCCAGCGGCTTTTCGCAAATCACGTGGTAGCCCCGTCGCATCGCCGCCTCGCTGACTGTCCGGTGTGCGCACTGGGGTACAGCTACCGACACCACATCAATACCCGGATGGGCGAAGGCTGCTTCATGATCAAAGTAGACTCCGCTGACTCCGAACTTCTCCCCGGCAGCTACGGCTCGCTCCTCATTGGCATCGCAGACCGCGACCACCTCTACGTCCGGCACCTTCTGCCAGCATTCGGCGTGCCTAGTGCCCAATGCACCGGCGCCGATGACACAGACATTTAACTGCTGCATTGCCTTCCTCCTATTGTGACGTTGCTAATCCGGGAAGAACCTAGCCAGCTCCTGTATCGGAGCCGGGCGATTGTATCGCTCGCACAGCGCAAATGGCTCAGCGTAGGTGACTCCGCACGCCGCGCCGTAGTAGCGCGCGGTGGCCTCGACGTGGGTCCAGATGTCGGTTCGGTGATGGTCCTTTATGTACTGGTGCTGGCTCTTATGAGCTTTGAGCGCTTCGCTCTTCACGTCATAGGTCGAGGTGATGTCCACGTATATGGACGGGACAAATGCTCGTCCCACCTGCGGCTGACAGTACAGGGTCCAGGGAATCATCGAAGAGGCCGGGTATTCACTCTTTATATTGGCATTGCTGGCATTGATGCTGGCGTTGAGCGCCAACTCGGAGACCTTATTATGATGGTGATGGTAATCATAGGGCGGAAGCACGATCAGCAGGTGTGGATCCGCCCGCCGGCACAGATTGCGAAAATCCATCTCAACTGCATTGTAGTCGTCATAACACCGCGCCATGAAATCATCGTCGCCGTATCCCAGCCACTCCAGCTTCACGCCCAGGATGTCGCAGGCCTGCCGCATCTCCTCGTGGCGGGTTCGGGCTCTGACCTCCGGCTCGGCTCCCATCAGGCCGCCCATGTTGCCATTCAGCGCCACCGCCAGGGTGACTTCGATGCCGGCTCGGGCTTGCAGCGCGAGCGTACCGGAGAACTTGGTCTCGTCGTCGGGGTGAGCTATTACTGCCAGGACACGCCGATCATTTGTCATTGTGGTGCGCCTTTTAGTTCACAAGACTATTTGCGGGGCGCTGGCCGTTTCGGGATTGGTAACGACCACGAAGTCGCGCTCTCGCAAGTGCGTGACCGGATAGTCGTCACCTGGCTCCCCCAGCACCGCCAGGCGCAGGACGGTCCGCGCCCAGTCGTAGGGACCGTCGCTGCGGCAGTAGAGCCGAACGCGCCTGGCCTCGCGAATCTGCGTCATCC
>CAYNMY010000382.1:0-2909 GCA_964398275.1 uncultured Armatimonadia bacterium
CGGCAATGACCAAGACGGCCCCCGCAATTACCGCCGCCCACGGCCAACGCGGGGCTTTGGCCTCGGCCAGCACCTCATCGGTCTGCCGCAGCATCTGCTCAAGCTCAGCGACCTCCTCCTGCACCTTTGCCTGGCCGTCCTGAAGCTGCACAGCCTTATCTAATAGTTCGCGGGGCGACTCGGCGCCGGCCTGCTCCCCGGCTTCCTCACTGGTTAACTCTTGGACCTCGGCCACCAGCACTTCGGCCTCTTCAACGCGCCCGTGCAGGCCGGTCCACCTTTGCTCGATATCCCCCAGCTCCTTCTGCAAGTCGCGGCGCTGGTCCGCCCTTCTTAGCACATCCTCGACTTGCTCAATGCGCGGCTCCAGCTCCTCAAGTTCCTGTTCGGCCTCGCGCAGACGCTGCCGGGCATCAGTGACCTGCCCGCTGTCTTGCTGAAGCTCTTTCAACTGGCTGTCCAGCCGGTTGATTTCGTCGGCAACGATGCGCAGAGCGCCGGGATTCTTGGGTGCGGGGCGTTCCAGGCCGCGCTGCAAGTCGCCCAGAGCCTCGTCGAGCTTGTCGAGAATACCGGGCACACTGACCCCGTGGGCCGCGCCGGATATCGTCTCCTGAAGCATCTCGCCCAGTTCGCTGCTGGCCCCCAGCGTCGCCACCTGCTGCTGGCGAATAGCGGCGGTGCTTTCGTAGACGTCGCGTGAGCCGGTGCCGAGCAGTTGGGCAAGCTTCTCCTGCACCTCGTCGTGATCGGTCCACTCATCTCCCGAGGCCAGATCGGTAAGCGAGGTCCTCTTCGCAGCGAAATCCTTGCTCAGCCGCCACTGCCGGTCCGCGGCGGTGAACTGCGCCGAAAGCGTGTACATCTCCGGCGCCCTCCAGCTCTGGAGCCGCCCCCAGGCCTTGTCGGTGGTATTGGCCTTAATGAAAAGCAGCGCGAGCAGGGCCTCCTGGAGAGTGGACTTGCCCGCTTCGTTGGGTCCGCGGATGATGTTAAGGCCGCGGTCGAACTCAAAGTCGGCGTCGCCCAGGCAGCCGAAGTTGTGCACACTGAACCGCTCGAGGATCACGGGAGCACCTCCCGCCCGGCCAACAGGGCCAGACCGAGGCTGCGGGCCTGTTCTATTGCCTGGCGCTCTTCGTCGCTTGCAGCGTCGGCAAATCGCTGCTTCAAGAGCTGCTTGAAACGCTGGGGAACCAGGCCCAGTGGCTCAGGCTCCGTCTCGTCCCAATCCGGATGGCTGTCGTCAGTCAGGCGTACGCGGAAGAATTGACCCTCCACGCGGTCGAGCACCTCGTCGGGGTCCAGCACCAGGTCGGCCCCGACAATGCCGGTCAAGTGCACGTCGAGTATCGTGTCGTGGTCAGCAAAGTCCAGCAGCTTCTGGATGATCTCTTCGCCGCTACGAAAGTCAGCCAGGTCAAGCCCCTGCTCGGAATAGCGGAGAGTGCCGGTTGTGACCTTGCTCAAACTGACCGAGCCATCCTCGTCCAGGTCCACCACCAGCGCCTGGCCGCGGGTGGCCTGCTCCAGCGCCACAATCTCCGGCGAGCCGGGATAGGCCGCCCTGACATCGCCGCAGCAATACTCGTGGAAGCTGTGCCAGTGCCCCAGGGCTACATAGTTCATACCAGTGGCGGCAAGCTGGTCCTCGGTGAAGATAACCTTCTCGTCGTCCGATAGGCCGGGCATCTCCATAGTACCGTGGATGATACCGATGTTGAAGCGGGCATCGGGGTCAGGGCGCAGATCGCGGGCATCCTCGGCGAAGGTGATGGCGACATCCAGGTGGGGCAGACGGATCGTCGGCTGCTCGGCGCTGAGCAGGTGTACTCCGGGGGGCAGGCCTTCGGCCAGCCAGCGCTCGTATATGCTGCCGGGCTGGATCGGGTCGTGAGTACCGGGGGCCAGCACGACCGGGACGGGCGGGGAACCGCTCGCCAGTCCGCTCAGCGCGGCCCAGACCCGCTGGGCCGTGGTTTCGGGCGGCTGCGGGCTGTCGAACAAATCGCCGGCAATGACCAAGAGCTGCGCGCTATGCTCGGTGCAACAGGCCACGCACCGTTCAAAAGCCTCCAGGAGACGCCGACGATGCGCGGCAGCGGCGGTGCCAAAGGCCTTGCTGGAGTGGCCTAGATGCACGTCGGCAGTATGTACCAGGCGCAATTTGGCCATATTGATAATCTTCCCACAGTGAGCTGATAGGCCAGTGAATAAGTTCGCGGCCGGGGCGGGCAGTTCCTCCACACCAGCGATAGCGAACCAGGGCAGCAGGCAGCAATGTTTGCGTGAATGGAGGAGATATGGCCGATGAGTTGTATAATACATATAGAGAGAGCTAGCCAATACTGACTAAGGAGGTTGATGTCATGACCAGAGGCACCCTGACCAGCCACATGCTGACGGCGCTGGCAATCGTGGCGCTGGCAGCAGTGGCCTTCTACGGCGGGACGGCCCTGCGGGCTGTGCTTGACCCCGGGGCGGGCGCGGCTTACGCCGACCAGCCCCAATACACCGGCCCGCCAGCGGTAGCTGAAAAGATCACAGTAGATGCTGAGGAGCAGGGCGTGCTGGTGCTGGCCGAGAACCGGCCGGTGTACCTTCAGACTGCAGCAGACGGGCTGAGCGGGTTCGATCAGGCGGTAGCGGTAGCCGATCGGCTCAATGCTGCCCTGGCGGGTGGGCTGATAGGCGACCACGTCACGGCCCGAGAGGCCGACGGGCTCTGGACTGTCGCCGGCGGTGAAGCTACGCTGATCACGGTCACCGCTGAGGAGGCTGACCGCTGGCAGATTGGCGCGGCCGATCTGGCCCGGATCTGGGCGACGAACCTGGCCGTAGCGATAGATGCGGCCTGGCAGACACAGGGAGGGCCGCCGCCGGCAGCCGAACAGCCGGCTAAAGAACAG
>CAYNMY010000383.1:0-2895 GCA_964398275.1 uncultured Armatimonadia bacterium
CGAGGATGAGCCGGTACTGCGCGAGGTTGGGGCGCGGCTGCGCCGGGATGGTTTCCCCGAGTAGACGCAAGGCCGACGGCTGGGGGGGAACTGGCGGCAGCGGGAACAAATCGCTGCGCGGCAGCGTCAAATCTACATCTGTGATTCCAAGCTGATTCGAGGAAGTGAAGCAACGACGGTGCGTGGCATCATCCGACCGGCGGCTGTGCTGGTGGCGGCAGTTGTGCTGCTGGCAGCGACAGAGGCCGGCGCCAATCCGCTAGAGAGCGTTGGAAACCTCTTCGAGAAGTGGGGGCTATTCCAGGGCGTTCAGGTATCGGGTAATAACACGCTCACCTTGCAGGAGCACAGCATCGAGGGGGCGTCGTCGGTCTTCGAGGGCCAGCGCTGGGACACCGGGTCGCTGCAGCGGCGCACCAGTCTGAGCGTGGAGGGGCCGATCTGGAAGGAGTTCGGCTTTCGGACTGATCTTTCGTTTTCCGGCTACGGGGCCCGCTATTCGCGCTGGCTGGTCGGTTATGTCGGCCACGATACGGGGCTGTACTTCGGCGATCTGAACATCAGCCTGCGCAACAACGAGTTTGCCGGTTTCGCCAAGAGCCTCAAGGGCTGGCAGCTTGACCAGAAGCTGCCCAGCGATGGTGTGCTGCGCGCCTTTAGCTCCGAGCAGAAGGGTTACACCCGTAACGAGACTTTGTCGGGAAATGACACGCCCGGGCCCTATTTCCTCAGGTATACGCCGATCATTGATGCCAGCGAGTCAGTGAAGGTGGACGAGGAGTTCCAGCTACGAGGCGTGGACTACCGGCTGGACTACCAGAGTGGCGAGCTGTGGTTCTCGCCGGTAGATGGCCCGAGCAGAGCCATCCCCAGCACCTCGACGATCTCGGTAAGCTACCAGTCCTCGGGCTACTTCGGTAATGCCGGGACTTTGACCGGTCTGCGCGTGCAAGCGCCGCTGAAGGGGGGCAAGGTCCAGGTGGGAGTCACCTGGCTCGAGCAGGACCGGCCCGAGGCCGGCCAGGGGGATACGGTATCCTACCAGGAGGATGTTTATTACGGCTCGGGCACCACCGGGCCGTTCGATACCAATTTCCGGCCCATCATCGCCGACGGAGCCCAGGTGATCTACCAGGGCGGTGCGCAGACCATCGCCGAGGCGCTGAAGGTTCTCATGGACAATGTCCAGATGCAGGAGGGGGTGCACTATGACGCCTATCGGCAGATCGGCCGGATTATCTTCCGGCTGGCGGTTCCGCCGACAGCGCTGGTGCGGATTCAGTACTACTACGAGCTCGGGGAGACAGCACTGTCCAGTGATGCGGAAGTGCTGGGCTTTGACCTTGGTTACCAGGTGAGCGACGACCTGTCGCTGCGCACTGATTTTGCTCAGAGCGAGAGCGAGGGCAGCTCGGGCAGCGCTCTGCAGACGATTCTCAGCTACCGTCGGCCCCGGTATGATCTGCTGGCCACTTATCGCGACGTTGATCCGCAGTTCAGCTACATTGACTCCACCGGTTTTCGCCGCAACGACCGAGGCCTGAAGCTGGATCTGGGTTGGCAGCCGAGCCGGCATATTCGCCTGCGCAGTGCCCTGGAGGATTCGGAGAGCACGGCGGGGCTGTCGTTCGGCTACAGTGGTTACGGGGGTGGGGTGGGGTTTGACACCGGCCTGGAGCCGTTTCAGGCCACAGAGTTGCGGCCTGCGCAGGACACCACAGCGGTTCAGAATGTCTCGGTCAAACGCCGGGATTGGGATGTAGAGTTGCGCTTTCCGGGCTGGCCGGTGACGACGCTGCGGCGGCAGACCATGGCCAACAGCGGGGGTGCGCAGAGCAACAGCGATTACACGCGCACTTCGGTGGACCTGTCTCATGCTTTTAGCAACAAGCTGCGGACCCAGCTCTCGCTCACTAACACGGATCAGCACAACGCGGGCAGCACGGGAAGCTCGACGGGGTCGTTCGGCAGCGAAACGCGACAGCGGCGGGTTTCGCTTGACTATGCTCCTTCGTCCCGTCTGAGCCTGAGGGCGGACGTGGGCAAGGATCGGTCGGTGGCCGTAGGGGGCGAGGGAGGCCGCTCGGAGTCGGACTACACCCGTCTGCAGGGGAGTTGGTCACCCTCGGACAAGTTGAACCTCTCTCTTCAGCGCAGCGGTTCGACTTCGCTCGGCCGGGTGAGCAGTGGCTTCTACGGCGGTTTTCCGGGCAGCGGTTATGGTGGGGGCGGCGGGCTGCCCGGTCCGATTGCGGGCGCGGTCCCCGGTGCGCTTGGTGCAACTGTACCGGCGAGTTGGCCTGCGCGGGAGGTATGGCCCTGCCAGGATGACGACGACGAACCATACTACGAGGATACCAGTACCAGCTTCACCGCCAGTTACCAACCTAGTAGAAAGCTCTCGCTGATGCTGACCTCGGGGCAGCGCACGTACCTCAGCGGCGGGGGGAGCGGCTACCTGAGTGACAGCGACCAGAAGTACCGGAGCCTGGCGGCTACCTGGCAGGCCACCAGCGAGATAACGCTGACGACGAACTTCAGCCAGGATGATCTTCAGTTCCTCCAGGCGGGGCGCGGCTCGGTGAGCAACGACTCCCTGATTATGGGCCTGAACTATCGGCCCAAAGACAAGCCATGGGACCTCAACGTGTCCATCAATCGGATGACGGGCAGCAGCCCTTCTTACATTCTCATTGGCGGCCGCGAGCGGTATTATCAGACTGATACCGGCCTGCGGGACTTGTCTGGGCAGTTCAGCTATCGATTGGGCAACCGGTCGAGCCTGATGCTGCGGGCCAGCACCTCGGAATTTGACAGTGACTATTCGGCGTTCAGCAAGAAGATCGTTGACCTGGGCCTTAACTATGAGGTCGGGCGGAACAACAGGCTGACCTT
>CAYNMY010000384.1:0-2892 GCA_964398275.1 uncultured Armatimonadia bacterium
GGCGCACCACTTCCCCTTCGCCAGGCAAAGTCACCACGCGCTCCTGCACTTCTCCGACTGTTTGCAAGAAGTAATTGGTTACGGACACGGCATAGGCGACCTTGCGCTCGCCGCTGCCGCGGGCGCAAAGCTCCAAGTCCACCTTTAGTGGTGGTAGGTCTGGCACGTACCGGGCGGTCATCCGCCCTTCCCACGGCTCGCCCGGTAAGGGATCAAAGTCCAAGCGGCCGGCGGTGAGGTAGCGATGCCCAAAGCCATTACCTGAGCCGTCGATACCGCCGGTCACATGGAGGCGGTAGGGCCCTTTGGGCACCGGATTGCGATCGTGCTCAGCGGGCACCACAAACTTGGTGCGAAACTCGTCCGGCGCCCCCGTGGGCGCAAATGTCAGCGAAATCATGCGTTCATTCTTACCCTGGGCGCTCAGGTACTGGGAGCGGGCGAGAAAGCCCGTAAGCTCCTGCAGGCCGCCAGGGCGGGTAGCACAGATGGTGATCGTCACCCGATCCCCGGGCCGCACCGGGTTGAAGAAGTGCTCGATTCGCGACGATAGTATCCTGGACGACTCCGCTGCTTGTGCCGCCACCATATTCGTCCCCCACGTCCCTACCATCACCACAAATACGAGGCCCGCCAGATACGCTAATCTCCGCTTCGGACCTGTAGCTTGATTTGTCAACTTGTGTGTATGGGCTGGCGGCTGTGCTACCATCTTGGCTGCCTCCCTATCCTGGTCGAATCAGAACGGCCCATATCCTTCTTGCTGGTATCGGCAGCATTCACGTTGGATTAACAGAGCCGCTCTGGAATCACTCGGCGGCGGCTACGATTCTCTTCAGTTCGGCCATCTGGTCGTCGGGAATCGGCAGCGGCTGGTGGGTCTGCAATATGTGGTCAACGCGCTGCTTGACCCGCTCACCCATGGTCCGGGAGCCCTCGGCAACCCACTTTTCGAACCGCTGGCGTACCATAGTCGTCGGCTCCCAGAAGTCACGGAAGTTATCCAGCGTATTCCGCGTGGTGAGGAATGCCCCACCAGGCCCGACCTCGCCAATGGTATCGACAGCCAGCGTCTCCTCATCCACGCGGATGCCGCGGGTGATCTGTCTGACCATTCCGACAATCTCATCGGTCAGCGCCAGCATCTCATACGACCCGACCAGCGCCATCTCCAGGATGCCCGCGTCGTGAATCAGATTGGCGCCCGACAGAGCGGCGAAAAGGGTGGACAGGGCCGCCTCAATAGCGGCCTGCTGGTCCACAATCTTGGAGTCGCTGCAGCCAGCCGTGGAGAACATCGGCAGACCCAGCCATTTGATGACATCAGTGAAGGCGGCCGAGTACAGGTGCAACTCCGGCGCGCCGTAGGACAGTATCATGTCGCGCATATCCATGATCGAGACCACGCCCCCGCCGATAATCGGTGCTCCGGGCGCTTTCTGCTGAGCCATCACCATGCCGCTGAGCGTCTCGGCGAGGCCCAGGGCAATGATGGCGGCGCCGGTGATAGGCGCGGTCGCCCCGCCGATGGGACAGGAGGTGTAGATACAGGGGATGCGCTTTTCGGCCGCGAACAACAACTTCTGGGTGGCATGCTTGGTGTGAATCAGTGGGGAGGTAGGCTCGGCGTACAGGGTGAGCAAGGGAGCATGCTCAAAAGCCGCGACGCTGCCCCGAAGAACGCAGGCCATTTCGTACTGGTCGGCCAGGCCGCGTCGGTCCACCGCCGTCTGAACGATGGGCTTACCGGTACCCTCCAGCATCGCCAGGAACTGATGGCGGTCATAGGTCATGCGGGGCACGTCCTGAGTGAGGCCCAGGGACATATGGAATCCGAGATTATCCAGAGCATCGGCCACCCGGGCCGCATCGCGAACGTCAGCGTAGGTGTAGGGACGGCGCTGGCCGGTGGCTCGGTCGTGGACGAACGGACAGTCCGAGACCGCACCGAAATAAGTGTAGTCTTTTTGCAGCAGGCACACTTGCTCGGGGTCGCGGCCCACCATGCGGATAGATGAGGGGCATAACGCCAAGGCCTGCTTGACGGCGGATGGCGGAATCCGAGCCGTGTTCTCTTCGCAGATTTGGGCCCCCGCCGCCTCCAGGAGGTCCAGGCCCTTATTATCATAAACTCTGACGCCAGTGCGCGATAGTATTTCTAAAGCCGCTCCGTAGATAAGCTCGATCTGGTCGTCCGTGAGGACGCGGAAAGTTGTCGTCTCGTTGATCAGTTGATTAGCCAGCATCTAGTCACTCCTTGCTTCGGCCCGACTGACGGCCGCCGCGAGCACTTCGTCAAGTTGTGCATTCACTTCGTCGGGCAGGGACGGCGCGCGGTGCGTAGCTAGAATCTCCCAAACCTTCGCCTCGGCCCGTTGGCCCATGGTCGTAGCCCCTTGTGCGGTCCACTTCTCGACGCTGCTGCGGTCGGCCAACGTTGGGAAGTAACATTCGCGCCGAAATAGGCGGACCGTATGGTCTTCCGCAAGGAACTTGCCACCAGGGCCGACCGCGTCAATTACCTCAACTGCCAGGGTCTCAGCATTCACATCCAGGCCCCCGACGATGCGCTTGACCATACCGATGATCTCATCGCACATCACCAGCATCGTCAGG
Source organism: uncultured Armatimonadia bacterium (assembly GCA_964398275.1). Taxonomy (GTDB): domain Bacteria; phylum Armatimonadota; class Zipacnadia; order Zipacnadales; family Zipacnadaceae; genus JALGTD01. Next base: position 2,617 of record CAYNMY010000384.1, read on the forward strand.
GAGCCGGTCATCGCCGAGTCTATGAAGCCGACGTCGTGCACCAGGTTCGCCCCCGAGAGAGCAGCCGTGGCCAGGGAGATGCTCGCCTCGATAGCCGCCTGCTCATCAACAACCTTGGCGTCGCTGCATCCTCCCGTTGACCACATTGGCAGGCCCAGCAGGCGCACCACCTCTGTAAGTCCAGCGCTAAGCAGCGACAGTTCCGGTGCGCCGTAGGCCAGGACCGTCTCGCGCATGTCCATTATCGAGACGACACCGCCCATGATGAAGGGCGTG
>CAYNMY010000385.1:0-2884 GCA_964398275.1 uncultured Armatimonadia bacterium
GGCTGGACCGTGAACGTACCGTGCTGGAGCGCATCGCGCGCCATTACTGCCAGCGGACTCGCCGCCAGCGCCTGGAGGTTAGGCTCATTCAGGGGCGGTGTAGGAGCGGGCAGCAAGCCGCTGCGGACAAGTCGCCGGTAGTTATCCAGGCCGACCCCGACCACGCCGTGCAGCCCGGCCTGGAGAATCCATTGCGCCACGGCGCCATCCCAGTAGGCCGGCTCCCCCGGGAGCGGTATGTGCAGCGCCCGCACGACCTCGAACCGCCCGGCTTGTCGAGCGATGTCTATCGCGTGCACGTTGTGGGCGAGCTGGTCAACTTCCAGCTCATCTGGCCCCATCGCCGGCACCACCACGTCGTAGCTGCCGGGGATTGCGGTCAGCGAGCGGTACAACGCAATCCGCCCGGTGAACAGGGGCGTTGTGCTGTCCACGATGCGGACCTGCTGGGCCCACAAGTCCAGAACCCGCCGGAACATCTCGCGCTGATAGTCAGCGAAATCCACCGAGGCCCGCCCCACCGTGAACGGCCACTCCTCGTCCAATTCCTCCGCGCCCGTCATAGTAACCTGTGACCAGTCCGCAAACCCGGCATTCCACGCTGCATTGAGCGCTTCGAGCCGGCCATAGCGCTCCCGGAGGTAGTCAGCGAACTCCTCGTCGGTGTAGCGCAGATGGTCTTCCAGATAGTCGGCCATTGCCCACCCGGCCAGAGCCGGCTGGCCGCGAAATGCGGCTACGATATCGCCCACGACTGTCCGAACGTACTCCGCAAAGCCGGGGTCGGTAGCGGTTATCCCTACCGGACCGGGGGGAATAGTGGGCAGGGCCAGGATAACGTTCAATCCGGCCTGCTGCGCCTTGGCCATCTCGTTCCTGATCGCAATAGGGTTACGAATCGCCTCAGGGGACACGTACAGATAGAGGGTATTCAGCCCGACGGCCGCAGCAATCTTCACCGCGTCAGAGCCCTGGAGATCGTAGGCGAAGATGAACGGCCCGGGCCGCGCATAACCCGCACTCGAACCTACCAGCACCGCCACTGTCACTAGGAGGACTGCGCCTGGCCTATTCATCACAAGGGAACTGTCTTGCGCTGATGCGCGCCGCCTAATCCGATGCCAACTCAGCTAGCCACTGTTCCTGCTCGGCCAGTGCAGCACGAGCGGCAGCCTGCTCGGCTTCCTGCTTGTTGCGCCCGGTGCCCCGTCCGATCACGCGCTCGCCAATGCCAACTTCCACCTCGAAAACCGGAGCATGAGGAGGGCCGGCAGAACTGACCGTGACATACTGCGGGGTGCTTTGCGTGTGGGCCTGGAAAAGCTCCTGAAGTGTCGTCTTGGCGTCCTGGAAACTCTGGTCCTCGACTTCGTTGATTACGTCAAGGAGATGGCCGAGCACGAACTTTTGGGCCGCCGCCCAGCCCGCCGAGAGGTAAATCGCGCCCACCAGCGCTTCCAGCACATCCGCCAGCAGCGAGGTCTTCGTCCGTCCGGCGCTGTTCTCCTCGCCGTGGCCCAGCAACAGGTACTTGCCTAGCTCCAGCTCTCGGGCCACCCGGGCCAGATTAGCGGTCCGCACGATGGCTGCCTTGGCCCGCGTTAGCCAGCCTTCGGCCATCTGGGGAAATCGCGCGTACAGCTCATTGGCAATTACCGCGTCCAGGATGGCATCGCCCAGGAACTCCAGCCGCTGGTTAGATTCATAGGCGCTACGCCCGGCCTCGCGCACATACGAAGGGTGGGAAAAGGCCTCGCGCAGCAGCTCCTGCGCCGAGTCGGGCAGGCCCAACGCCTCGGCCAACTGCTGGCGCATCTGCTCTTCCGCTATAGTCTCGCCCTTCGGCCCAGGTGACAGCATCCCTACTCCGGTCCTCGTACGATTAGCACAGCGTTATGGCCCCCGAAGCCGAAGGAGTTGGACATTGCCAGGCTCACTTCTGCCCGGCGCGGCTCATCCTGCACAATGTCCAAACACTCCGGCACCGCCTCGTCAATGTTATCACAATTGAGCGTGTGGGGAATAACATTCTCGCGTATGGTCAGGAGCGTTGCCACGATCTCCGTAGCGCCGGCTGCCCCCAATTGATGGCCATGGATGGGTTTGGTGGACGATATCGGCACGCTGTCGCTGAAGACAGCCTCCAACGCCCGGGCCTCCCCCACGTCACCCGCCGGCGTACCGGGCGCGTGCGCGTTGACGTAGTCAATGTCGGCAGCGCCCAGCCCGGCGTCATTCAAGGCCGCCTCCATAGCCAGCCGTGCGCCTATGCCCTCGGGGTCGGGCGCGGTAATGTGATAGGCATCGGCGCTCGCGCCGTAGCCGAGCAACTCACCCCAGATCTTCGCGCCCCGCGCCCGGGCATGACCAAGCTCTTCGAGTACCAGCACCGTGCTACCTTCACCTACCACGAACCCATCGCGGTCGCGATCGAAGGGCCGGCACGCTCGCTGCGGATCGTCGTTGCGGGTAGATAGCGCTCTTGCCGAGGCGAACCCGGCCATACCCGTCGGTGTGATTGCCGCTTCCGCGCCGCCGGCTATCATCACCGCCGCCGCATCGCGCCTTATCATCGCCGCCGCTTCCCCGAGCGCATGTGCGGAACTCGCACAGGCGGTACTAATGGCCATATTCGGTCCGCGCGCCCCGGTCTCAATGGCAACCATACCCGAGGCCATATCCACGATCAGCATAGGTACCAGGAACGGCGAGACCCGCGACGGCCCCCGCGTGAGCAGAATCTCGTACTGCCGCTCCCAGGTCCCCAGCCCCCCTACACCCGAGCCGATCAGCACGCCGACCCGGTCGCGGTTGTGCGCAGTTATCTCCAGCGCCGCGTCCTGGCCCGCCCGCCTACAGGCCGGCAGCGCGCCCGGCCCGCACC
>CAYNMY010000386.1:0-2868 GCA_964398275.1 uncultured Armatimonadia bacterium
GCTCCTCGATATCCTTGAGCGTTTCGTCGAACTGGATGTGGTAGACGTGCAGGAGACTGTCGGCGGTGACGTAAACGGGGATGCCGTCATCTTCGATGTCGTCGTAGACATCGGCCATATCTTCCTTGGGGCCTGCGGGTGTCACCACGAAACCGTTTTGCCCGAGAAGCTGCTTGGCCTCGGCGGACAGCCGGCGCGTTGCGTCGGCGTTTGCTACCTGGCCCGGGTCAAGGGGCAGTTGATAGCCGGACGCGTTCGCAGTGAACTCTACCTCGGACGGCTCATAATACTGGGCAAGGCCGGGCTTCGAGCCCAGGTCTTGCGCAGCCGCCTGGCCGGGTTGCTGCTGAGCCTGCGCACCCTTGTCCTTGTCACTGCCGCAGCCCAACAGCGCCACCGCAACGATCGCAGCGCACACGCCCAGTGCCCAAATCGGTGAAAAGCCCTGTGGTGGATACATTAGTAACTCCCCCTGTCTATACAAGTCTCGTCGGACGGTTTATATGCGCACGCCTTATTGGGCGGTTCGACACGCTCACGACTGGTAGGAGCGACATTCCTGTCGCGACCTGCGGTGGCGCGTTAAGTGGTTATTAGACGTGTGGCCAGAGCATATAGTTCCGGGAGGAACCGCGTTTTCCTGCGTTCGCTCCTAATCACCAAGCAGGTCAACTTCGGTTGCGCCTTCGCCGCCGGCAGCACGGTCCGCGATGTGGAACTCACGCACCGCCGGATGTTGGCGCAGGTAGACGTGAACGGCGCGGCGCAGTGTACCGGTGCCCTTGCCGTGGATTATCCGCACACGCTCCCGGCCGGCGAGAACGGCGTCATCGAGGTACTTATCCAGGGCAGCGATCGCCTCGTCTACGGTCGTCCCGCGCACCTCGATCTCGCCGGGCACACTGAGTTGCTTACGCACCTGCACGCGCTGTACCGGAGCCGGTGGGGGAGAGGGCAAGTAGGGCTCTTGGGGAGGCTGGCGCAGGTCAGAGATGTTGACCTCGATGCTGATGCTGCCGATCTGGACGAGCGCGGTTTCCTCGTCGAGTACTTCCCGGACGACTGCCTCCCGGTCGAAAGCGGGCGCGTAAACCCGGTCGCCCCGGCTCACTTCCTCGACCGGCGCCAACTGAATCCGCGCGGCTTTCTCCTGCTTAGCAGCCCGCTGTCGCTCGCGGTCGAACTGCTCCTGCGCTGCCGCCAGCTCCGCCTCGGCTGCTTTGACTTGGCCGCGCAACTCTTCACTCTCGGCGGTGTGCTCGGCTTGTTCCTGGAGCCGGCGGATGATCTCATCAGCGCGCGCCCGCGCCTCGGCAACGATCTTCTGGGCGTCTTCGAAGCCCTCGGCAATGGCCTCCTGTCGCCGCTGCTCCAGGTCGGCAACGTCGCGTTCGTACCGCTCACGAAGTCGCTCCAGCTCCTGCTGGGTCTGGCGGGCCTGGGTTCTTTCCGCGTGCAGTTCGCGCTGGGTTCGCTCGACGTGCTCCAGCGCCCGGACGAAGTCGCGGCTCTCGCCGCTTAGCAGCTCCCGCCCCCGCGCGGTCAGCTCGGCGGCCAGTCCCAACCGCTGGGCGATCTCAAAAGCGTTGCTGGAGCCGGCTGCGCCGATCTGGAGGTGATAGGTCGGAGCCAGGGTGTGCACGTCGAACTCTACGGAGGCGTTCTCCATACCGTCCCGGGAGTAGGCGAAGGCCTTGAGCTCGTTGTAGTGGGTAGTCACCACCGTGCGGCAGCCCGCCTGGTGGAGCCACTCGAGCAGCGACATCGCGAGCGCCGCGCCCTCCGAGGGGTCGGTGCCCGCACCGATTTCGTCGAGGAGGACCAGGGCGTTGACCGCTTTGGCTTGGCGCTGAACGGCGGAGATGCGGCTGATGAGCTTGATTATCTGGGTCATGTGCGAGCTGAAGCTCGACAGCGATTGCTCGATGCTCTGCTCGTCGCCGATGTCGGCGTAGACGGCATCAAAGAGGGAGATTACGGTCCCCGGTTCGGCGGGGACGTGCAGGCCCGATTGAGCCATCAGCGTCAGCAGCCCGACGGTCTTCAGCGACACCGTCTTCCCGCCGGTGTTCGGGCCGGTGATGACCAGCGTGGTGAAGTCCTCGCCGATCCAGAAGTCAACGGGAACTACCTCGGCTGGCAGCAGCGGGTGGCGGGCGCCATTGAGGTTGAGGTAGCCCTGCTCGGGGGTGATCTGCGGCTCTGCGGCATTCTGCGCCAGCGACAGGCGGCCCTTGGCAAAGATGAGGTCGAGCACCGATATACGCTGGAGGTCCTGGGCGAGGTCGTCGGCGCGTGTGGCGACCAGGCTGGTCAACTCCTGCAGAATACGGCGTTTCTCCTCTTCGATGGCCAGCTCGGTCTCGCGCAACTCGTTGCCCAGATCTACCACATCAAGCGGCTCAACGAAGACCGTCGCACCGCTGTCAGAGCGGTCGTGGACAATGCCCTTGACCCGCGACTGGAACTGGCTCTGTACCGGCAGGCACCAGCGGCCCGCGCGCTGGACGACCAGTAGGTCTTGCAGCACGCCGCGGTGGCGATACTGCTCGATGAGGCTGTTCATGCGCTCCTGAACCCGCCGGTACAGTTTCTGCGCTTGGGCGTGGAGCGTAGCGAGGTGATGGGAGGCGTCGCTCTTGATCTCGGCGTCGTCGCTGACGCAGCGGGTAATACTTTCCTGTAGTTCCGGGTAGTCCCGCAGCCGCAGGCCCAGCTCGGCGATATTGGGCACATTTTGGGCGCATTGGTCGAAGTAGTGCAGTAGCCGCTGGCAGGCCTCAGCCAGGTCGCGAATGGTCAGCAGCTCGGTGGTTTCGAGCAGGGAGCCGACCTGGGATTTCTGCAACAGGACGCGTACATCAGTAA
>CAYNMY010000387.1:0-2861 GCA_964398275.1 uncultured Armatimonadia bacterium
TTTCTGGGTGTTGTACCTCTACGACCAGCGCATACCGCCCGTGCCCGAGCGGGTTTTGGATAGTGTCCTGGCAACACAAAATGAGCTGGGTGGATTCGGTTGGCGAGAGGACGCGCGTTGCCCTAACAGTAGTGCCTGTGAGGATATTGACTCGGTTGATCCGCTGGTGCGCTTCTCGGAGATAACTGACTACCGCCGCACTGATGTGCGCCAGGCGCTGGTGCGCGCGCGAAGCTGGATAGTTTCCAACTTCAATGCGGACGAGGGCGCGGTCTTTATGCGGGATACGCCTTATGAGTATGGCCATCCGCTGCTGTTTTCCGCCGCCGGGGAGTCAGGAATGTTCCCCACGTGGTTTCGCGCCCTGTCGCTAGCCATTCTTGATTGGGGCCTCTATGGTGAGCAGATGGGATGGCAGTTCCTGACCGGTCCGGGCCACCAGTTCAAGTAAGCAGATGTGGCGGCCACATATTTGCCGGGTTTACTGCCAACGCCGGCGAGACGGTTGATTTGGGTGAGATGGTGCTGAAGTAGGGGGAGTGAGGATGATGTCACAGCGGTATGCAGAGTTCATTTTGATAGTCCTGGTCTTCCTATGCCTAGTAGGGCCGGCTCACGCTGAGCAGGTCACCATCACTGGGCAGGTACTGGGCCCGGAGGGACAGCCGGTGGCGGCAGCGGGCGTATTCGTGTTATACCGGTCGACCAAAGACCAGTGGCCGTTTGCGGTGAAGCAGAGGCAGTCCGACGCCGATGGGCGCTTTTCGTTCAGCTTTGACACGCATGAGCCGGACAGGGTTGTGCAGGGCGGCGCACGGAAAGAGGGCTTTGCGCTTGACTGGGGGCGAGTGGAGGCGGGTGGTGAGATTACCCTCAAGCTGAGCGCAAATGCGGTGACTTGCCGGGGCACCCTCACCGACGCCCAAGGCAATCCCATTGGAGGAGCAGAGGTGGCGATAGGAATATTGCAACGCCTTGGCGCAAATGGCACCTGGCAGCATTTGGTCTTCGGAGAGGCGAAGTTGCTCCGCGACATGACCGACGAGGCGGGTAGATTTGAGCTTCTTGGTTTGCCTCAGGAAGCCGGGCTCAGTCTGGTCGCGCAGGCAGAGGGCTGGGCGACACGCGTGATAGGAAATGTTATGCCGCCTGCGATATTCGCCCGCGAGCAGGACATCGAGCTTATCCTGCACCCTGAAGCGGTTGTTTCCGGACGTATCACGCGTGAGGGCGAGCCGGTCTCTGGCGTGGAAATCTTCTGCCAAGGGCAGGACCCGACTAGCGGGTGGAATGAGGATATGTCGGCTCAGGACGGGACCTATAAGCTCGACCAGTTGCCGGCAGGAGTTTACAACGTTATGGTAGACCCGCCAGAAGGGCTTACAGCGGAGGCCATTGAGGGAGTTACTCTGAAAGCCGGTGAGCACGTCACTGACGCCGACCTAGAGTTGACTCCCGGCGGCCTGGTGCAGGGCGCTGTCACGGAAGCCGAGACGGGGCGGCCCATTGCCGGGGCCCGCGTAGCTGCTTATGGCCCCGCCCGGCCTCACTCCAGCGCTGCCTGCCAAAGTGTAACTACCAATGAGGCCGGCACCTACACTTTCCGGCTGCCGGTGGGGAAGAATATGCTGTATTACATGGGCGGCGTAGAGGGCTTACCTCACACTTCGGCTGAACCTGACAAGCAGTGGGTGGAAGTAGTGGCAGGGGAGATAATGACTGGCGTGGACTTCGTGCTGCGCCGGGTGCATAACCTGCGCGGTCAGATATTGTTACCTGACGGGCGGCCGGCCGCAGGCGTCTCGGTCGGGGCCATAGCTGGTACTTTCACGCGAGAGCGATTAGAGAGCTTCTTTGGCACGCAAAGCGATACCGAGGGGAAGTTTGAGTTAGACCTAGCGAAGACGTTTAGACCGGAACCACCTTGGGCTGTGTTCGCCTGTGACCTGGACCGAGACCTGGCCGAAATTGTCTTCGTGTATGATTCCGAAAAGCCAGTGGAGATTCGTTTGGCACAAGCAGCCTACGCGGTGGCCGAAGTGATTGACACCGAAGGCAAGCCAGTGCCCGATATTGGTGTGCGGGTATGGGTGACTTACGATGGCGTAAGTGGCCGCGACATTCCTGGGGCGCGCAGTGATGAGCAAGGTCGGCTGCGGGTCGGGCCGCTGCCCGCAGGGGTACGGCTGAAGGTGCTACCCACATCGGAGACCGATCAGCTTGTGGTGGACAGCGCCTGGTGGAACCTGGGCCAAATCACGCTTGCCCCGGGAGAGCAGCGTCAGCTTCCGCCTCTGCGGCTTGACTTGAAGGGCCGCAGTGCGCGCGGTTGGGTCGGTGACCAGCAGCAGCAAGCGGTACAGGGGGCGCTCGTGTTTGGTGTTGGCGAAAGAGGGTTTGGGGCAACGAAGGAGCCGGCCTATGCTGGTGAGGACGGGTACTTCGAGCTGACTGGTCTGCCCGCACGAGGCAAAGTCTTGATTGTGGCTGTCCATGCGACGAAGCCGCTGTTCGCCGCTGAAGAAATTGACCCAGATTGGGGCTTTGAGCCCGGACTGATCCTCCAGCCACTAGGTAGTGCCACTGGCCGAGTCGTAGACGAGCAGGGAAAACCAGTACGGGGCGCGACAGTAAGCGTCTCTGGTGGTCTCTCCTATTGGCAATCGTCTCAGTTGCGGCAGCGGTTAACCTCAGCGGGCTTCAAATGGCAGGCTTATACCGATGAGGAGGGCAGGTGGGACGTGGCGGGCCTGATCGCGGGTGTTAATTACGAAGTTCCTGTCTTTCCACCGGAGAAACGGGTGGCCGTACACTGGCCGAATTCACCGCCAAAGGTGGGCAGACGGTTGATTTGGGTGAGA
>CAYNMY010000388.1:0-2845 GCA_964398275.1 uncultured Armatimonadia bacterium
GTCGCATCATTACTGTATTGGAAAGGAGCAAGAACAGCCATGAACCGCCGAGACTTTCTCAGAACAGCCGGTAGCGCAGCACTGGCCACCAGCCTCATTGGACGAGACGCTGGCTGGGCGACCGGCGGCCACGAACAAGCAGCGGCGCGCCCCTTTCGCAAGGGCGTCTGGGCGCAGATGCGCGAGTTTCTCAAAAGTCCCGAGCAGATCGCGCAGCGCATGGATCGGTTGGCCGAAGGCGGCATTTCCCTCATCGTCCCCGGTGCCGACAAGCCCGGTATGCTTATGCCCGATGGGCGCCGCGGTGTCCACTGGGCGAGCAGCCTCACCACGGTCAGTCCCGATTACCACGACTGGGACCCGTTGAAGGTCGTTATCGAGAAGTGCCGGGAGCGCGACATTGACGTGCATGTCTGGCTGCGCTGCTTCAAGTCCCCCGGTATCAAGGGGCCCTGGCGCGAGCAGTATCCTGAAACCGAGGCCCAGTTCCCCACGCTCTGGGGAGCCAATAAGTACCAGGGCGGCTATGCCTGCGCCATGCAGCCTCGCGTCCAGAAGCGCCTCTTTGATCTCTTCCGCGAGATCCACGAGCGCTATCATCCTGCTGGCCTCCACCTCGACTTCATCCGTACCGGCGACCAGTGCATGTGTGACTACTGTACTGCCCAGATGGCCAGGGTGGGGATTGACATCCATGAAGTCACCGGGAGATACGCAGACGATCGGTGGCGTTGGCTCATGACGGCAACTCACGGCATGCTGCGCCGCTACGGTGTCCGGACAGTCGTCGGCAAGGGCGAGCTAGACCCGGTTCTGGTTGACGAAGAGCTGGACCAGTGGCTGCAGTGGCGCAACGACCGGATGAGCGCCTTCATAGCCCAGATGCACGCCTACACCCAGAAACATGGTATGGAGCTGTCGGCGGCGGTCAAGTACTTCTGGCCCAGACAGGTCCCCACCGGCGCTCAGGACTGGGTCCGCTGGGGCCGGGAGAATCTGGTGGATTATATGATGGTGATGAACTATACTCCCGACATCGAGCTTGTGGCGCAGGTGACCAGCGAGACTACTGCGCTGCTCCAGGACAGCAAAGTCCAGCATTGGCCCGGCCTGGGCCGCAGCGTGAACTGGGCACCCAGCCCCGAAGCGCTCGCCGAGCAGATCGGCATTGTCCGCCAGTTAGGCGTACCGGGGGTCATCATATTCCAGGAGCCCAGCATGACCGACGCCGACTTCCCGATGCTTGGAGACATTTGAAGATCATAACAGACCTTCGCACTAGCAACTAGCCCGACAAATCTAGCCAATAGGGAGGCACTATCGTGACTGGATTTCGCACAGGCACCTGGGCGCACATGCGTGACTTCGTGGAGAGCGCTGAGCAAGTCCGCCGGCGTATCGCGCGACTCGCTGGAGGGGGCATTTCGCTGATTGTGATCTGCGTTGATCGGTCCACCAGTGACGGCGGCGTGGACTTCTTCAGTGATGTTACTGCCGCCAGCCCCGGCTATCCCGAGTGGGACCCGCTAAAGGTGATGATCGAGTCCGCTCACGAGCAGGGCATCGAGGTACACCCCTGGCTGTGCGTCTTCAAGAGCGGCGCTCGCGCCCACCTGTTCGAGCAGCATCCCGAGGCCGAGGCCATCTTCTCGTCGGTTTGGCCCGATGGTGTGTCCAACCAGGGGTCCTGGACCTGCGCGATGCAGCCGCTGGTCCAGGACTACACCTTCAATCTATACCGCGCGATAGCCGAGCGCTACGAGCCTGACGGACTGCACATGGACTACATTCGCACCGGTATGCAGTGTTCGTGTGACTACTGTGCCGCCGAGATGGCCAAGCGCGGCATTGACATTCGCGCAGTTCAGCGCAAGTACGATGATGATCGTGACTTATGGCTGGATACCGCCACCCACGGGCTGCTGCGCAAGCATAATGCCCGCAAAGTGGTTGGAACCGACGAGGAGGTGGATCCCGTACTCGTGGATGAAGAGCTTCACCAGTGGCTTAACTGGCGGGTGGATCGGCTTAGCGAGTTCGTCAGCCGGGTCACCGAATACGCCCGCGCCCACGGCCTGGAAAGCTCCGCCGCGGTCAAGCACTTCTGGCCGCAGCAAACCCCGACCGGCGCCCAGGACTGGGTGCGGTGGGTGCGAGAGGACCTGGTGGATTATCTCTTCCCGATGACCTATATGAATGATTCCCAGCGACTGGCCAGCGTTATTGCCGAGCACATGGAGTTGATGGCGGGAACTGAGCCGCAGTATTGGCCCGGTCTGGGCAAGAGCAGCAGTATCTCCGACGTGACTCCTGATCAGCTTGCCGAGCAAATCGTAATCGCCCAGCAAGCCGGGGCGGCTGGTGTCGTCATATACCACGAAGCCGCACTGACCGCCGAGGACCTGGCCCTGCTGAAGGACTTGTGAGCATAACGAAGGAGAGAAACGTTATGGACCGCAGAGAGTTCATGACCACACTCGGTGGGCTCGGTGGTGCTGCGTTGGCCGGCAGTACGCTTGCCGGAATGAATCAGCCCGCGGACGCCAACTCCACCAAGCCGAAGGCCCCACCCACGCCCTTTCGCAAGGGGGCGTGGGCACCCCGGGCTCTTATTGACCGCACCCCCGACGAGATGCGCCAGCGTATGGCCCAGCTCGCCGAGGCCGGCATCTCCCTGCTCGCCTACTTCGTCCCGCGAGCCTATCCGCCCTGGAACCAGCCGGACTACTATACCGGTGGCACCGGCGTCATCGAGGGTTATCCCGACCTTAACCCGCTCCGCAGTATGATCGAAATCGCCCATGAATTCGGCGTCGAAATCCACCTGGTCTCCTGCTGCTTCAAT
>CAYNMY010000389.1:0-2844 GCA_964398275.1 uncultured Armatimonadia bacterium
ACTGGTCGAGCCAATCCCTCCACGTCCATTCGGGTTTTGCACCGTTCCCCGTGACGAAGATCCCGTACCAAAGGTCGAGAGTTATGAGCATCATAATAAGGGTACCGTGATCGCAGCGGCCGCTTTGATGCTCGCTCAACACTCTGTCAACGGCCTCCTCGTTTAGTAGCTGCATCTCTTGAGTTAACGCGGGAAACAGACCCCGGCTATCCCGCTCACCTATCCATTCTCGGAGCCACGCCCCGATTGGCGCCTGGAAGCCCTGCTTAGGCTTGCGTATGACCTCATCCGGCACAAGGCCCTTCGCCGCTTCGTACAAGAGATGCTTAGTTCGGGCGGATTTGCGCAGGTAGTCCAAGGTTGAGCCTCTTACCTTGAGCCCGAACGGTACCTTGCTCAGAAGCGCACAGACATTCAGATCCAGATAGGGCTCCCGGACACTCAGCGAGTGGTGAGCGGCCATCTTGCCAACCTTGGCAAACACCCCAAAGCTCCCATCTATGGCCACGTCGAGGGCGAGGATGCGCTCAAACTCACTCGCGCCACCGTCTACGTTATCGCTAATGGCTGCGCCAATGTCCGGGCCATTGACCAAGTTCTCGCCCATGCTGTCAGAAACAACTGCGCGTAGCGAGTTAGGAAGCAGGCCTCGATAGGCGATCTCTCGATAGATAGAAAGGTACGCTTCCAGAGGGCTGCCAGCTAGAGATTGCAGAGCCTTCCAGAACGACCGCCCTTGTTCGCTTCGCCGCAGGCGACGCCCCAGCGCGACTTTCCAGCCGGCGGACCGGTCATCAGCCAAGAGTGCCCGGGCCAGCATTGATGCGCCAGGCATTCTGCCCAGGGCTCGCCTCGCAAAAGCCACCGGATAGTGCCGCCCCAGCAAGTGATCAGGACCGTCTCCTGAGATGACCGCGTCGACATGCTCTTTAGCGAAACGTGCCAGGTTGAAAGTTGGTATGAAGGAATAGTCCATTGCGGGCTCTTCCAGCGCCCAGATCATTTCGGGCAGTTCGTCGAGCACTTCAGGCGAGTCCAGAGTGAGTTCGTGATGGTCTGTCTCGAACCGCCTCGCTACGAGGCGCGCGTACGCAGATTCGTCGAACTCCTCCTGAGGGTAAGCTATTGAGAAGGTCTTGACCGGGCCCTCCTGCACGTCGCTCATGAGGGCCACATTGTAGCTGGAGTCGATGCCGCCGCTCAGGAAGGCTCCGACCTCGTCAGCACCTCCGACCCGATGAGCAATAGCCTCCCGGCACTCGTCCTGGAACCGCTCCACCCAATCAGCGTCGCGCTGAGCCTCGAAGCGGAACTTGAAGACGCGCTGAACGTCCGCTCGGCCGTCCTCGTAGGTCAAAGCGCAGCCTGGCGGGAGCTTGTGAATGCCCTCGAATAGAGTGTGCGGGGGCAAGATGTGCCCGAAGTCGAGGTACTGGTGGAGGGCGCGCTGATTGAGCCGGCCGCCCCATGCGCCGGCTTCAATGAGAGTTCGGATCTCTGATGCGAAGACAATGCCATCATCTAGCAGGGCATAGTGGAGGTGATGGATTCCGCCGATCCAATCCAGGAGCAATGTGAGCCGCCGTGGCTCGGTTTCCCAGATAGCGGCAGCGAACAGCCCGTTGGCCTTTGTGAGCAGCTCAACGCCGTGGGCTTCCCACAGGTGCAGCAGCAACTGAGATTGGGTGGGGCCGTGGGAATCGTGGCCTCTTCTGCGCGACGCTTCGTTCAGTGGCGCAGTGCCGAATAACTCTCCGACGAGCACGGAGCAGACCGTTTCGTCCTCGTTCCAAGCCGTGGCCGTGGTATCGTCTTTGCCCCCGTCGCACGTGCAGACACCAACGGCCCAGCCGGCGCCATCGCCGAGCCACTTGGTCCTGTGATGTGCCAGCACCCCGCGCCTAGCGGAAAACTGCGCTTGAACCACGCTGGCGTTAGACCCAATTGCGCCCAATATGCCCTTCATGTGCTCCTTGGGAGGCGGCCATTCATGAGAGGTCCCTCCTTGTGTGTCTACGTTCTACAAGATCCTCTCACTCCAGGTGGGCCACATTCCGGCGGGCACGTCAGTAGCTTGGCACATGCAGCCCGTTCCCTTGCTGGGCAGCTTCCCCTTCTGCGGACGAAGTCAGCATATGCTTTACGTCTCACGCATCGCGTCGCCCCAGACACTGTGGTCACACGAACTGCCCCCCCTCGGCTGTTCCCCGAAGAGGACCGTCTCGCCCTGGGGCATTATCCCCTCAGGCGAGTGGTGTCGCCGCAAGTAATCGCGGGTTCCTTCCAGGTAGTCGCCAGTGTTCTCACAAGCCACTTCTACAGCTGATACTAGTTCGTCAGCATCACGACAATGGAAACCGATATCATACGCCGAGATCACGCCATCGGGATCAAAGGTCGAAACCACGGGGCGCCCATGGCTCCAGCTTTGCAGGAATGTGTTTGGAAAGCCTTCGATGGTGGAGGTGCAAAGGTACGCCGAAGCGCGAGCGTAGTACTTGTCTATCTCCCGAAACGGCACGAAACCCAAGAAGTCGACGTTCGATATTGCTTGTGCACGTCTTTTCACTTCGTCGTAGAACCCGCAATCCTCATCGGCTGGACCTCCTGCCATCACGAAGCGAATCTCTGGCAGAGCCTCAGCTACATCCAGGAACATATGAGGCCTTTTCAGTGGCCGCATGGTCGCTGCCCAGAATACCTCGGCGGGATCGGCTGGAGCACTGGCCTCTGAATCACCTAGGGCCCAGATATTGCGGATCAGGACTGAATCGCGGCCGTGCCGCTGCCGCAACAGCGTCTGCTGGTCACGTGTCTGCGCGACAATGGCGTCAGCATGTCTCA
>CAYNMY010000390.1:0-2838 GCA_964398275.1 uncultured Armatimonadia bacterium
CCGCGGGCCCCTTGTCGGAGGGCCAGCGGTGGCGGCCGGCCTGCGCCGGGCCCAATGGGACCGGGCCAGGAATGGCGCTCCGCCAGTACGGGGGGCGGATGTTCTGGCGAACATTCGCCCCTACACCCGGCAACGGCAGGGCGCTGGCGGCAACGGCGAGCAAGGCCATGCCGGCAAGCGCAACCACCAGGCGAGCGGGCCATCTCATTGCTGGCCTCCGCGCTGGTAGTGCGCCGACGCCCACGCCGGGCAGTCCGCCCGCGAGCGGCACCAGCGGCAGTGCTGGCCCTGGTTGGTGGGGAACTCTTGCGCGGAGTGGGCTTGCTCGGCCAGCGCTACGACCTGCTGGCGCAGCATTGTACGCTGCACCTCGTCAATGTCGGCCACGGTCAGCCTCCCGCGGCGCAGGGCATAGATAGCGGTCTGGCATTGCTGCGGTGCGTAGTGCATGCTGCCCAGCAGTAGAAGCAGTCCGGCCGAGATGTCCTTAGCCAATGCTTTCGCGCCCGGCGGACTGCTGCTGGACTTGTAGCGCAGTAGGGTGACGAGGCCGGATTCGTCCCGGTCTACGCGGTCGGCGACGGCCACGAATTCGTGCCCCTCGATCTCACCGCTCAGGCGCAGGCCCGCGGCGATGGTCTGGTTGGGCTGGTCGTGGTGCGCCTGGTAGTAGTGAGTGAGCATCTCAATCCCGCGGGCGTGGAGCTGGCTCTCCTCCAGACTGTCGGCGCACAGTCGCCCCTCCCAGTTTTCTTCGAACGATTCCAGCAGTGTCTTCAGAGTTAGCTCCTGGGAGCCGCCGTTGCGATAGCACTCGACCAGCGCAGCGCGCGTTGCCTGGTGCAGGACCGCCGGCCCTCCGACAAACTTTCGGGTATCGGCTGGCCTGATAGATAGCGACAGCAGGTACTTCTGCGGGCAGAGCCGGAAGTCTTCCAGGTTGCGCGCGGTCAGCCGCCGCCCACGGAGATGTTCGGGAGTGATGTCACGTTTGTCGCTCACGAATCAGCCTGCTTTTCAGCGTCTGGGATGGAATACGGTCGGCTCAATGAGATGGGTACCCCCTACTGTATTACGGGTTCGCTGAGTTTGCAAGTTTCCCCTCTGCACAGGAAGGAAATCGGCGACGAGTGGCTAACTATCTGTGTTGGCGTGCAGGAGTGGGCTACGTTTGTGCCCGGAGCCGACTTTCCAGGAGGTAGTTCTGATGGCTGATTCAGTGATTGGTGTGCAGATGTACACGGTCCGCGACTTTATGCAGACGCCGGAGGATACTGCTGAGGCGTATCACAAGGTTGCGGACATCGGTTACCGGATCGTGGAGCCAGCGGGGTACGGGGGCATGGAAGTTGCGGACATGGCTGAGTTGCTAAGCAGTCTGGGTCTGCAGGCTTGCTCGAGCCATGTCGGGTGTGCGGCATTGCGGGATACTCCGGAGGGGGTGGCTGAGGAGCTGGGCGTTCTGGGCTGCGAGTGGGCAGTGAGCGGGCCGTTGGGGGAGCTTACGACGCAGGAAGACTGGGTCGCGTTCGCGCAGGAGGCCAGCGAGGTAGCCGGGAGGCTGAGCGAACTGGGGCTGAACTATGCCTACCACAATCATAGCTTCGAGCTGGAGAAGTTCGGCGACCGCACGGCTCTGGAGATCCTCTACGAGGGAAGTGACCCCGACCTGGTTAATGCCCAAATTGACACGTACTGGATCCAGCACGGCGGGGGCAGTTCGGTGGCGTGGATTGACCGGCTGGCGGAGCGCGTGCCGATGCTGCACATGAAGGATATGACGATGCATGGTCACGAGCAGTTTATGGCCGAGGTGGGGGAGGGCAATCTCGACTGGGAAGGTATCCTGGCCGCGGCCAGGGACGCCGGCGTGCAGTGGTATATCGTCGAGCAGGATACCTGCGAGCGCGATCCGTTCGAAAGCCTGGCCATCAGCTTCAATAACCTGAAGAAGATGGGCCTGGACTAAACAGATTGTATGTAGGGGCGGATGTTCTCACAGTAGTTCGACTAGTGACCAGGAGGTAGGATTAATGGCTGATTCTGTGCTTGCTGCACAGATGTATACCGTACGGGAGTTCACGGAGACTCGGGAGGATCTCGAGGAAACCTTCAAGAAGATCGCCGACATCGGCTACGAGGCTGTGCAGTTGTCGGCAGTGAGGGCTGATTTGTCGGCAGAAGAGATGAAAGCTCTGCTCGACGATAATGGTTTGACGTGCTGCGTGACACATCATGTGGGATTCGATGAGCTGCGTGACAGTCCCGAAAAGGAGGCAGAGTACCATCGTATTATTGGCTGTGAGTGGATAGCGACTGGTGCTTGGAGCAAGGCCCGCAACACCGAACAGGACTGGGTGGGCTTCGCCAAAGAAGCCACCAAAGTGGCGCGTACGCTGGCCCCGATGGGCCTCAAGTACGCCTACCACAACCACAGCCACGAATTCGAGAGGTTTGGCGAGCGCACTGCGTTTGAGATTCTCTACGAGGAGAGCGATCCCGAGTTTGTCTTTGCCGAGCTTGATACTTACTGGGTCGCGCACGGCGGCGCCAGCCCGGTAGCGTGGATCAACAAGCTCAGCGGCCGCCTGCCGCTGCTGCACCTCAAGGATATGACCATGCACGGTCGCGAGCAGTTTATGGCCGAGATCGGCGAGGGCAATCTGGACTGGGAGGGCATCCTGGCCGCGGCCAAGGATGCCGGCGTGCAGTGGTATATCGTTGAGCAGGATACCTGCGAGCGCGACCCCTTCGAGAGCCTCGCAATCAGCTTCAACAACCTCAAGGCAATGGGCATTGATTAGGAGGGAATCATTATGGCTGGTTCTGTTATTGCCG
>CAYNMY010000391.1:0-2837 GCA_964398275.1 uncultured Armatimonadia bacterium
TACGACGCGGGGTGGAGCAGTCAGGTAGCTCGCAAGGCTCATAACCTTGAGGTCGCGGGTTCGAATCCCGCCCCCGCTACCAAGCTAGTCCAGCCGGCTGGTCTGCGCCAGCCGGCTTTTGTGCTAAATACTCCGGTTCTGTGCATTTCCGTGCCCAGCGTGAACTTTTTTGAAACGACCACCCAACAAAGGAGGATTATTCTCCTGGCGCGGCGTATATATGGCCATCTTTGCTACGATCGGCACCAGTAATTCGCTGCATACGCCAATGCAGGCCTGATGGTGCGCACTAGTACCTACTAGCCACGCTGCAAGTGAGTGGCCGAATGAATACCGAACAGAACGGCGAGGTTGCGCTACGGGATAGATTTGCCGGCTGTCTGCTGGGGCTTGCGCTGGGCGACTGCCTGGGCGCCTCCTGGGAAGGCTATCTGGGTACCGAAGTGGCCGAAGCCTACTACGACGGGCGCTTCGATCCGGTCAATTTGCGCATCAGCGAGTGGACCGACGATACTGCCATGGCCATGGCCACCGCCCAGTCCATCGTGGACACCGGGCGCGTTCACGGCCCTGATCTGGCCGCCAAGTACCTGGCCTGGTTCGAGTCCGGGGGGCGCGGAATCGGCCGGGCCACCTATCACTCCATGAAGCGCCTGCAAGCCGGCGTGCGCTGGGACCAAGCGGGCCAGGAGGGCCAATACGCCACCGGTAACGGCGTCGCCATGCGCATCGCCCCCGTCGGGTTGTTCCACTGCCTGCGCCGGGAGGATATCCACGAGGACTGTCGCGTCTGTGGCATTATCACCCACCGCGACGACGACGCCATCGCCGGTGGCGTCGCCGTCGCCTATGCCGTAGCCCAGGCCGCCGTCGGTGACCTCGTCATTGAGGCCCTGGCTGTCCAGATGTCCGCGGTGATCACGCAGCCTCCGGTCAGCTCCGCCATCCTACGAGCCGGTGAACTCGTCGAAACCGGCCAAACCCCGCTCGCGGCCATGAATGAGCTGGGCCGCGGTGGCAGTGTCTATGAAACAGTGCCCTCCGCAGTCTATTGCGTCATGCGCTGGCCTGACGACCCCGTCAAAGGGCTGGTATCCGCAGTCGTCAACGGCGGCGATACCGATACCCGTGCCGCTATCGTCGGCGCGATCTGGGGCGCACAACTCGGCACCGCGGCATGGCCCAAGTACTGGCTCGATGAGCTGCCCGGCGGCCTCGGTATCCGCGGTGTGGCCGAAGAACTCTACAAGCTCACCGTCGGGGAGTAGAACGGCGGCCTCACCCCCAGCCCCCCTGGGAGCAGAGGCGGGAGGCGAGAAGGCTTCGACCCTTCGGCAAGCTCAGGGGCTCACCTTCCGCTCAAGCGCCAAAATCCTCGTCAGCCAGCACTCGTAGAATCTCCCCGAAGTAGATGCGGTGGAAGTCGCCGTCGGCGTAGAACTCGCTGATGATGGCCGGGTCAAAGTTCTCCGGTACTACGTCAGTGGACTCGACGACCTGGCACTCGTAGACCAGGCCGCATTCCCCGATGTGCGGGGCATTGACCATCCCCGAGGCCACGGCGGTGAAGCCGCATTCGGCGAACTTGTCCCGGGCGCGGCCGGAGACAGTGCCGCAAAGGTGGACAGCATCGGCTTGATTCGGGTAGGGAACGTTGACCGTGAAATCGCCGGTCGCCTGCACACAGTCGAAGGTGTATCGGGAGTGGCGCACCAGCGCGACGAACATCGGCCGCCCCCAGACGATGCCAACCGTCCCCCAGCCGATCGCCATCGCGTTGGGCTGGCCCTCGGCGTCCAGCGAGGCCAATAGCAGCCCGTCAAGCAGTGCGTCCACAGTCTCGTTCAGATATGCATCCCACTCAACCTCGATCTTGGCCATAACAGCTTCCCTCCTGGCGCGAAAAAGTCAAATACCAGCTTCGCCCACTATTATAACCCATTGGGGCAATTGCGTCTGTCTACCATGCCCGCTTGTGCTCGATGCTGCCGTCGGCCCGGACCAGAATAAGCTCCTTCACCTCGGTCTCCGCCGAGCGCAGGCGGTCCGGATCGAACGGATCCGGCTCGTACTCCGTCTCGGAGCGGTAAGCGATGACCGCCACTACCGGGTTCGCCATCGCCGGCGGCACGACGGCAGGCTTTGCCGTCAGATCATCCCCGGCACCATTGTCCGCCAGCGCGTACCACGCCGTCGCGCCCGCTACCAGTATTACGCAGAGAATTGTAATCGTCAACAGCCAGCTTCGTCCGAACATAACCGTTCCTCCTGTTTCACGAGGTCCTCGCGTGAATTATCGTTGCACCGATTCAGTCGCTACAGGTTATATGACACCCACGTGAGGCGATTGTTCCCTGTACGCCCAGTGGATAGTGGCTAGTGGACCCTTCGGCAAGCTCAGGGCAGGCGGCGAGGCCGGGGGGAGGGGCGCCTGTCGTACCGAATGCTCTGTGCAGGGACACGGAGGAGGCGGTCGGCGGGCGCGTGAAGAAACTGACAGCCAGCCTCCATTATTCACGAAGATAAAAGGGATGAGCATTGGAAAGACGTGCACGGGTGCCTCAAGAGGCATTGACGGCAGTTCACAGTTCGTTGTGAGCAGCGACACGATGCAACAATGAACTGCGTTACTCAACTTTCAAAGTTTTTGCCGGAAGGGTGTGGGAAACCGGCTTTTTTTGCCTAAAAAGCGGGTTTCCCACAAGCCGTTCATGAATTATCCGGGCTAGCCATTACGCGGAAAGCGAGTCACGGTAAGTGAGATTCCTGCAGATATTCGGTGTCGCCTTCATTACCGGCTTCTCCGGCGCGATGATGCCCGGGCCGATGCTGGCGCT
>CAYNMY010000392.1:0-2827 GCA_964398275.1 uncultured Armatimonadia bacterium
ATAAGCAAAAAGCGCTGCGCTCGGAGGCCTCCCATCGCGAGATGCAAGCGCTGGGGCGCGCCGCCAGCGAGGCCGAGCTTAACTGGCGGAAGGTGATAAAGTCGAGGTTGGACGCCGTGGACTTGCAGACCGGTGAAGTCACAACACTATTGGATGAGATCAACGCCCAGTTCCACAATATGGTCATCGCTGCCGATAACGACACCATCCTGCTGGTCACCCCACCTGAGAAGGTCGGCGGCCTGCTGTCGGTCAAGCGCAGTCAGCCCGGGGAATGGGACATCGTCGCACTGCCCCCAGAATATGGCGGCATCTGCCACTTCCACTCCACCGAAAACGGCTGGATTACCTTCGAGAGCAACGTCCGCGCCGAAGACGCGCCGCGCACCTGGAGTGGCTCCGGCACCTACGGCACCTACCAGGGGCGGATGAGAGCGGACGGCTCGGAGTGCCGGGCCTGGTGGCTGGGCAATCAGGGGTACGTCCACACTGGCTATGACCTGACCGACGAGTTCCCCTTCGCCGAGCTTTTCTGCGGCGGCGACCAGCACCAACTCGCCGCCATCCGCCCGCAGGACGATGGCACAGCCAAGCTTATCCGGCTCACCGGCGACCTGCCGCCCGGTAAAGACCAGCGCCATCATGCCCACCCAATTCTGACACCCGACCGCCGCCGCATTGTCTATACTGCCACCGGCGACGATGGCTTCTGCCACATCTACGACGTCGAAGTTGCTGACCTGACCGGCGCATAACCAGTGCCGACCAATACGCAGTAAGGAGAACAGCCCAATTGGCGCAAGCGCTATTTGACGCCCTGCGCAACCTGCCGCCCGAGTGGGTAGTGATCATCCTGTCGGCTCTGCCGATCAGCGAGGTGCGCGGGGGTATCCCGGCGGGAATGATTATGGGCATGCCGCTGGCCCAGATCCTGCCGCTGGCGATAATCAGCAACGTGGTCTCGGTCATCCCGGTGGTGTTATTCTTCAACTGGTTCGCTGACCGGCTGGCCGATGCGCCGATACTGGGAAAGGTGGTCGGCTGGCTGATCCGGCGGGCACGCTCCAAAGAAGCGATGGTCGAAAAACACGGCGTGTGGGCGGTCACGCTGTTTGTCGCCATCCCGCTGCCGGTGACCGGCGCCTGGACCGGCAGCCTGGTCGCGGCGGTCTTCGGCATGCGCTTTAGGCGCGTGCTTTTCTGCCTGACCGCCGGCGTAATAATCGCCTCAACGATTGTCACCTCACTGATGCTCGGCGGCATCGAGATCTTCAGCGCAATCTCTGGCACCCCGTGACACATCCACCGGCCACTCCACCGGTTGCTGATGAATGGTGGCAGGGCACCTGAATCAGGAGAAAAACCGTTATGCCCCCAGATGATTACACTGCAGATTGCCCAGACCTGTGGGGCGTGTGGCAGAATCTTGAGGCCATCCGCGAGAAGTCGCTCAGCCCGATGTTCGCGCCCTGGCGTGAGAAGTTCCTGGCTCGACTCGACGAGGCCCTCTCGCAGCCACCGCCGACGCGACCGAAAACCGCTGCTCCGTTGGCGATGGACTACGGCTTCGCCTACGTCCTCACCGAAGAGGAGCGCTACGCCACGGGTGCCGCAGAGATCTTTAGGGCGCTGTGCGCCAATCCGCCGTCCTCGTGCCATCCCACTGACCACAAGCCACACCCGTATTCGCCGTGTACTCACAACACCGGCCGACAGGCCACTGCCTACGCCAGCGCGTTGAGGTGGAGCTGGCCGACGCTCAGCAGCGATGATAGGTGCTCTTGTCTGTCCTTGCTCACGGAACACTTGGCACGACCAATCTACGACGGAGCGATGCAGGGATGGTGGTGGGGCAACGCACTGACCTCGAACTTCACAGCATATCTGAACGGTGGCCTGGGACTTGTGGCTCTCTTGCTGCGGGACTTCGAGCCCGAGACCGCCGCGACCTGGCTGGCCTTTGCCCGCGCGCGGACTGTGGAGATACTCGACGTAGCCGGAGAAGAAGCGATCGGGGTCGAGGGCGCGACCTACTCCCTCTCTACCTTCCAGGCGATCCACGATTTCGTCGAAGTGCTGCGCAATGTCACCGGTGAGGATCTGTACACCCATCCGTTCTGGCGCAGTTGCAGCCGCTTTCTACCGTATATTACCCTCCCGGATATGTCCGCGTGGGCTAATTACGCCGACTGCGGCCTCTATTCCGGTCTGCGCGGGAGCGCCTTCTTCCACGGCGTGGCGGCGCGGCTGGGCGACCCCCTCGCCCAGTGGTACGGCAACCAGATTATGCAGCGGCACGCCGATACGACGTGGCGGAACCTGCTCTACTACGACCCCGACATCCCGGAACAGGATTTCACCGCCGAACCGACCGGCCGCTTCTTCTCCAGCATTCACCTGGCCTCGTTTCGCTCAGGCTGGGACCCGGACGCAGTGTTCATGCTCTTCAAGGGCGGCTCGAACACCTGGGGCCACACCCACCTGGACCTTAACAGCTTCCTCATTACTGCTTACGGCGAGCGCCTGGCGGCTGATCCCGGCCCCCCGAGGGGAGTAGACGCCGCCACCCGCTGGCACAGCATCATTCCGACCCTCTCCACCGCCTGGCACAACTGCCTCGTCGTGGACGGCCAGCATCAGCGCATGGCTCCCCAGTATTCGATGACCCTGGACCTGGAGGTGGCCGGCGACTGCTACAGCCGGCTTAGCGATTACCTCGATTCGGATGAGGTGGCGATGATCCGCGGCGACGCCACCAGCGCCTACGGGGATACGCTTGAACGGGCCTGGCGAGACATTGTCTACCTGAAGCCCGATGTCTTCATCA
>CAYNMY010000393.1:0-2818 GCA_964398275.1 uncultured Armatimonadia bacterium
GTGTGCAACAAGACAGGCGGCACGAGTTCACACTCGCGCCGTCCGACGTTGGGTGCGTCAGCTACTACACCTGTTACTCAATCTCGATCTTCTTACCTGCTCCTGCTTCCGTGACCTTGGGTGCGCGCACTTCCAGCACACCATCCCCGAACTTCGCCGTGACTTCCTCCTGGCTGATTGCGTGGGGAAGGGCCACGCTGCGGCGGAAGCTGCCGTAGCTCAGTTCGCGGCGATGGTAGCCTTCCTCCTCGATTTCCTCAGCGGCCTTGCTCTCGCCGGAGACTATGATCTGGTCGTCGGTCACGTTGACTTCGATATCTTCTTTATTGACGCCGGGAAGCTCGGCTCTTACTACCACTTCGTCATCGGTTTCGTAGACGTCCACTGCTGGGGTCATGGCTTGCGTTAATGACTCGGGCCACCAGCGCTGCGGCACCAACTGCTCCGCCATCCGCTCCATTTCGTCCCAGAGACTGGGTGCCAGTGGCCGCCGCCAACGGATTAGAGACATCTCGCGTACCTCCTTTGTGTAGTCTAGTCTCTACGTATAACAGGCAGTGTTCCTCTGCCCATTACGCCAAGGGACCTTTCTAACCTTAGACGCAACATAGTGCCCAAAAGTTCGGTCTCCCGCGATCTTTTTTCGGAATCATCAGGGAAACTGCTATTCTTCCAGGATTTGGCGGTAAATGGACTCAATTCCCGCGACCATGCGCTGCGGCCCGTAGCGTTCTCGGACAGCCCGGCTCATCGGTGACTCCTCTTCGTCGGTCGGCCGGACATTCATCCACGGCTCGGCCAGATCATACGCGACCCGGGAGACGAAGAAGTCGCGGTAGGTGATACTGCGTTTGCCTTCGATGATTACCTCAGGGGGATGAAACTCCGGCGGCGCGAGGATGTGGTCGCGAATCGCAGCAGCCAGTTGGGTTGGTTGGGTTACGTCAACCAGGTGGGCACCGGGCAGGTCGGCGAAGACCTCAGCCAACTCCGGGGTGTCCGCCGCGATGACCGGTAGCCCGGCAGCCAGTGCCTGGAGACCGCGCAGCGGGGCCCGGTCGGCATCGTTGAGCAGGACGATGATGTTGAGCGCGGCGATGACTTGCTGGATATCGCGGCGCTGGCCCAGGAAGACGCACGCTCCACCCAGCCCCAGTTCGTGCGCCAGATCCTCCAGTTGGGCTTGGCCCTGGCCTTCGCCAATCACTGCGAACTCGACGTTGGGTAGTTCCGTATTTATCAGGGCCGCGGCTTCCAGGAAGCTTTCCACGCCCTGCCGTGGCTCCAGCCGACTGACCAGGCCGACAATCGCCGCGTCCTGGTGCAGGCCCACCTGGCGGCGTTTGGCCCCGGCCTCGTACGGGCGGGGCGTGGCTTGCGCCAGGCTGGGGTAGACCACCTGGGCTTGCCCGCCCGCGCGTGGTGCGAGTGCCGCCAGGCTCTGGCGGTCACGCTGCGACGAGACGACCACGGCATCACAGCGCCCCAGCAACCACCGCACGCCGGTGCGCTGCGCCCATCGCTGGTAGGCATGGCTGGGGCTTCTGTCTGGCGCGGCGTGCAGCGTAGAGACAACGGGCAGGCCGCCCCGCCGCCCCTCTGAGCGTCGCGCGAGGACGCTGACGGTGGTGGCGGCCAGGTTGTGAGCGTGTACGAGAGCGATGCCCTGTGCGGTCACCAGACGGCGCAGTTGGCGGACGGCGGCCAGGTAACCGCGGGGCGAGAAGCTCTGCGGGATAGGCACGCTGACCCAGGGGATGCGCCGCTCGGCCAGCCAGTCGCGCAGCCGTAGTGGGAGGACGCCGGCAACCACCGGCCGCCACTGGCGCGCATCCAGCCCGGCCACCAGGGTCCGGATTTGGTCAGCCGCCTCGGGCTCACCGCCCGTAATTAGTTGCAGTATAGTGTGCTTGTCGTCCATGTGCCTGGTGCGTCTTCAACGGTATGGGAGGGGCACCCTTGCCCCGACCCCATCGGGCCAGGGATGGCCCTTCTACGTTGGTATAGCTTTCGTTGGTCGCGACAGGCCTTCGCCTGCCATAGCAGGCTATGGCCTGCTATGGCAGGAATGTCGCTCCTACCAGTAGGCCGTAGGCCCGTGTGTGCCCCTCTCCCGCAGGGAGAGGGGTCAGGGGTGAGGCTGCTCTTGCGCTGCCGTCAATACTGCCCACTCCAACCCATCTGCTTGATGTAGTTCCGGGTGTGGTTAATGCGGTCCTGGTTGCCCGGATGGGTGGCGAACATTATCTCGAAATCGTTAGGCTCCCGCCCCTGGATCTCCTGGAACGTTTGCAACACCGCGACTGCTGCCGTCGGATCGTAGCCGGCGTTGTGGGCGTACAGCATCCCCATCCGGTCGGCCTCGTACTCATTGTCGCGCCCGTAGTCCATCAGCACCAGGCCGCCGACCGCCGAAGCGATACTCGCGGCGTTTTTCTTGCGGAAGATCAGCGCGATGATCGCCTCGTAGCCCAGTTGCCGCTCGATGCGCCGCACCGCGTGCTGCCGGGCGACGTGGACGGTCTCGTGGGCCAACACCCCGGAGATCTTGGCCCGGTCCCTGTTCAGCGCCTTGATCATTCCCCGGAACATGTAAATGCGCCCGCCGGGGAAGGCCACGGCGTTGGTGGTATCATCGGCCAGCACCCGGTAGTCGTAGGGGTAGTCGGGCGGCTCGGCGGCCCGCTCGATATCCGCCCCGATGGTGCT
The DNA here is from genome assembly GCA_964398275.1 of uncultured Armatimonadia bacterium. Taxonomy (GTDB): domain Bacteria; phylum Armatimonadota; class Zipacnadia; order Zipacnadales; family Zipacnadaceae; genus JALGTD01. The sequence continues at coordinate 2,710 of CAYNMY010000393.1, forward strand.
GACCAGGGCGGTGAGCCGCGGGTCGGTTTCCCGCCCGTACTTGCCCTCGCAGTCGTCAACGGCATCCTGCCACAGCTTGATCTCCTGGGAGTTGGCGCGCAGCCGGTTG
>CAYNMY010000394.1:0-2810 GCA_964398275.1 uncultured Armatimonadia bacterium
GCGGCGGGGCCGCCAGGTCCAGCGGGGGAGAGGGGGCCACCGGGGCCGCCAGGACCGGCGGGTGCGCCCGGCCCACACGGGCGGATTGGACCCACGGGACCAGCTGGGCCCCCGGGTGACGTGCCGGACTTGACCGATACTGTCACGCGACTGCTCGAGGAATTCTCCGCGGAGATCAGCCAAGTTCGGGGGGGCCTGGATGATGTTGGCCGTGAGCTAGGCGATCTGGGCGAGCGGGTCGGCGAGCTGGAAGGGCGGCGGCGCGTGCTAATCGCGGCGTTGATCGAATATCGCATCGGCCTGATCGGCGACAAGCTGGACCACACCGGCCAAGCTGACGACCTGACGGTGCTGTTGTCCTTTACGTACGACTTCGATCCCAAGACTACTGCGAAGATCGGGCTGAAATTCGCCGACGGAACGCTGCCTCTGACTATCCTGGGTACGGAGGTCATGGAGCCGCCACCATTCAGTAATCCGCCGGGGGCGTTTGCCGGCGGCTACGGGCAGGATAACTTCTGGCTCGACGAGGCCTGGGTATCGCACACTTACGGTGAGGATGACTTCTGGCGGTTCGGTCGCCAGTTCCAGCACCATGGTCTCGGGCTGGTGGTGAACAATGAGCGGCGCGCTCAAAACGGTTTCCGCCGCCGCTTTGACGGCATATTTGGCCTCAGCAACATTGACCTTGATCTGTTTTATGGCGGCAGTTCCTACGACTGGTCGCCCATACCGACCGGTTCCGTGAATAGTGATGGTTACTTCTCGGGGCGCATGGAGTACGACGCCGGCCGCCTTGATTTGGGGTTTACCTGGCTGCCCGACGGCGTGGGTCAGGAAGATGCGCGGGGCGTAGACTTGTCCTATCGCTGGAGCGGCGACAAGTACCTGGTTGCGGAATATGCCTGGCTCTTCCACCACGCCAATCGCTATCGGTGGACGAGAAAGAACCGGCCTGAGGCCTACGCGGCTGCCCTGGATCTGTACAAGACCGACCGGCTATGGTTGCAGGGCTGGTATTCGCTGGTGGATGCTGAGTATGACATCCAGTACTCTTCGCTGCATCCGTATGTGAAGATAGAACAGCGCAATAAGCCCCTCAACGTGCTCTACTGGGACCGGTGGTTGAAGAGTCGACCGGTATTGACAAACCTGGAGTTCATCGGCGCGAATGTCTGGACACACCTGGGCGAATTCCCGCTGCACTTCAGCTACTACCGTGTGGATGAGGAGGCCCCGGATTGGTTCTATAATTGTCAGGTCTCTTCGGTGGTATTTGACGAGCTCTGGGCCCTGCGCACCTATCGGCAGCTCAGCGAAAACGCCACCGTCCAGCTTACCTACGCGCAAGCGAAACGGGGCACCGACCCAAACGTCCAGGTTCTGCCTCCTCCCGCCTATCCCCCCACGACCACGGACCTGGGGTCCATTGGCACCCAGAAGTTCTTGCAGCTTGAGTTTCTCCTGGGATTCTAAGCGCTGGCACGTCCAGGTGCCTATAGTCGGGACGTAGGCATTATGTGCGCAAAACTGTAGTCCTACGTAAGAGCGAGACCACCCGAAAGGGTGGTCTTTGCTTGACCATCAGGCAGTAGGCCGATTCCTCCACGCAGGCCGGTAGCAAGGGCCGATATTGGGACTCTGGTCCTGGCCGGCAAGGAATTGTCGCCGGCCACGGAGAAGTAAGACGCTGATATGAGCTGGGTGATAGCTGTCGTGAATAGTACGCATACCAACGACAGGCCCTCTGCTCCCCCCGGCAAGTGGCGGATTGCCGGCCTGGTTGCGGTGATAGTTGCGCTCCTGATCGTCTGGCGCGCCTGGCCGAGGCCGCTGCCCGTGGATGTCGTGGCGGTCCAGAAAGGCGCGCTCATCGGGCAACTGTCAGCCACCGGCGAGGTGGACGGGGCTGTCGCGCGGGTGGGGGCCAAGGCGGGTGGGGAGATCGAACAGGTCTATGTCGAGGAGGGCCAGGCAGTCGCGGAAGGACAACCGCTGGCCCGGGTCGGCCCGGCGCCTACCGGCCTCCCGAGTTCGACTGCGCACGTGCTGGACTTGCAGGTGATAGAAAGCCCGTTTGCGGGGGTAGTGGCCCGCCGTTACGTTGACCGGGGCGATGCCGCGTTGCCCGGCCAACCTCTCTTCGCCATCGTTGATCCCCAGCGGCTGTGGGTCATCGCCTACATTGACGACACCGATCTGTCCAAGGTATACGAGGGCATGACCGTGCGAGTCTCCCGTCCGGCGTATCTCTCCCGAAGCTACCGTGGACAGGTGATCTCGGTCAGTCCCCTGGCCGAGTCGCGCAGCCAACTGGAATCGGGAGCACGCACCGTACGCGCCCGCATCCACCTTACCGAGCCGATGCCGGGCCTCGTCCCGGGCGTGGAGGTGAACGTGGACGCGACGGTCACCTTGCGCAGCAAAGCTTTGCTGGTGCCCGTTGACGCCATCTGGGAGGAGAATTCGCGACGCTACGTCTGGGTGGTCCGCGACGGCCGTGCTGAGAAGCAGCCCATTGAGATTGGCCAAAACAACTACCTGGCCGCGGAAGTGCTGGAGGGGCTGGAGGTGGGGGAGATGGTAATCATCAGCGGCAAGGAGCAGCTTGAACCCGGCCAAGCCGTGCGCCCCAACGAGATTTCGGTTCCGCTGAATGTAGAGTAGGTCAACCCGGCCGGCCGCCGCCTATCCTGATGCTCGCCTATGAATGCCTCTATCGCTGTGCTGGAAAACGTGGCCAAGACTTATATGCTCGGGGAGGTGCCTGTTGAGGCGCTGCGGGGGGTTGACCTGACGCTGAACCGAGG
>CAYNMY010000395.1:0-2805 GCA_964398275.1 uncultured Armatimonadia bacterium
AAACGGAGGTGGTAAGTGATGTATGTCGCAGCGGCGGCGGTAGTGATATGCCTTCTCCTCGCACTGCTGCTAATGACGTGCTGCCCGGGTGATGTGGCGCCCGGCTCGTCTCCCGGCCAGGTGATTGAACTGCCGGCGCCGGATACGACCGGCACAATGACCCTCGAGCAGGCCATCGCCCAGCGGCGTTCGAAGCGCTCGTTTACCGCTCAGGCGCTGACGGAGACCCAGATCGGCCAACTGCTCTGGGCGGCGCAGGCCACGGCTTGCCTGGGCCAGCAGAGTGTGCAGCAGGCGCCCGCCAGTTTTGTGCTCACCGCGGTTTTCGCGCGCACCCGCGCCCGGTATGGGCAGAGAGCTGACCAGTACGTGCACAACGAGGTCGGGGCAGCGGGTGAGAACCTGTGTTTGCAGGCCGTGGCCCTGGGGCTGGGCTCGGTGATGGTCGGCGCCTTCAATGACGAGCAAATCACTCAGGTCCTGAGCCTGCCCGCCGACCACAGCCCCACGCTGGTCATCCCGGTGGGGTACGTGCCGTAGTTGCTGATGGTGAGACCACACGCGAAGGGAAGGGCTTTGGATCAATATGCCCACTAATCTTACTCCCAAGCAGAGAATACTCACCGCCCTGGATTGCGGGATACCGGACCGCGTGCCCATATGCGAGCTGTACATAAACGAGCCTAACGTTGTGCAGATAGCCCAGCTCCTGTCAGCGGAACCGGTGGCAGTGGAGGCGGGCAAGGACCGCTTCGGCGAAGAGCGCGATGAAATCCTGGATCTCTACTGTTTTATAGTTACGGAGCTGGGGTTAGATGCGACCTGCAGCAACTTCTCGATAGGCTTGGAGAACCTCGGCGAGGACACAGCCAGAGACAAGTTCGGGACGCTGTATCGCCTCAGTGAGCATGGCGAGCCGCTGCCTTTTGACGGACCTGTCAAGGAGGAGTCTGACCTCAGGCAGCTTGAGGCGGTCTGTCGAGTGGAGGCCGGGGATCTTGCTCCGGTGCAGCACGTAATAGACAAGCTCGGTCCCGATAGGGCGCACTTTCTGGCGATCAACGATCCCTTCAAAGTATGCTGGCGCTGGCGCGGGAGCATGCAAAACCTGCTAGTTGACTACCTGTTGGACCCTCAGCTAGCGCATGCCCTGGCCCGCCTCGCCACCGACTTCAATCTGGCGGTGATGGAGAAAGCTGCCCAGGTCGGCGTTGACGTCATAATTGTGCCGGGCGATTTGGCCGGCGAGACCACTACCATAATGTCGCCGCAGCATTATCGGGAATACATTAAGCCCTATCATCAGCAAATGGCCGACTACGCGCATCAGCAGGGGCTAAAGATCGTGAAGCATTCTGATGGCAATGTCTGGCCGATTCTGGATGATTTCATCGAGGTAGGCTTCGACGGCGTACATCCCATTCAGCCGCAGTGTATGGATATTGGCGAGGTCAAGCAGCATCTGGCGGGCCAGGCTTGCGTAATAGGCAACATTGACTGTCGTGACCTGCTGGTCTTTGGCACACCGCAGGAGGTAACCGCGAGCGTGCAGCAGACCATCGCCCAGGCCGCTCCCGGTGGCGGCTATATCATCAGCTCCTCCAACTCGATCCATCCGGGCTGCCGAGCCGAGAATTACATAGCTATGATTGAGGCGGCCCATCAATACGGAACTTACGTTTCGCCGGAGCCAGGATGAACGCCCCCGTCGTGACGAACAGGCTGGCCGTCTTCTCAATCTTTCCGCAGACTGTACTGCGCCGCTGGTTATCTCGGTGATGCGCCTGTCACAGAAGGTCCAACACCGTTGCGCCACGAAACTAAACCGAGCATGTCTAATCAGTTGAGGGGGGAAAGTGATGAGCACCCGAAAAGTCGTTGTCCTAGCAGCGTTATTGTTGGCCGCCGGGGGCAACCTCTGTGCGGCTGATTTCTACAAACCGCCCGTTGTCTCCCTGAGCCCGATGGTGACAGTACCGGCGGTTGACGGCAATATCGAGCCCAATGAATGGCGCGGTGCCGCCGTGCTCAGTGATTTCGTTACCGTCGGCGGCCAGACCCGGCCCACTCTCCCCACCACTGTCTACCTGGGCTACGATGACGAGGCGCTGTACGTGGGCGCCAAGCTCTTCGATCCGCAGCCCGACCAGCTTCGTACCGAGGTCGGCGAGCGCGACGGCGAGGTCTGGCGCGACGACTGCCTGGAATTGTTTGTTGATACCGTGGGTGACCGCAAGACCTACGCCCACATGGTCGTCAACGCGCTGGGTACGAAATATGACTCCTTCGACCGGGTTGTGTCGGAGGATTTTCAGTGGCATGTGGCCACCTCCGTGGACGAAGATGGCTGGAGCGTGGAGATAATCTTGCCCTTCGCCAACCAGATTCCGCCGCGCGCCGGCGATGAGTGGATCCTGGGTGTGGCCCGTCATGCCGCTCGCGCCGACGAGCTGAGCGCCTGGGGCCGACATAACAAGAGCTTCCACGAGCCGCAGAATTTCGGCACATTGATCTTCGGCTCGAACTACGGCGTTAGCATGGATGATCCCGGGGCGATGTGGCTGGGGGAGAACAGCGCGTTCGTCTCAGTGGGACCGCTGGTTAAGCGCGCAACGGTCGAAGGTCAGCCCGAGCCGGGAGACTGGGTGAAGCTGAACGTCCGGGTAATGGGCCGGGACAAGGCCGGACACTTCTTTGGCGCCGTCAAGCAGGCGATGAGCGGTGAGCGCGTCCAGGTCGCGGTGCCCTACTCAATAAAGCAGGACGGCTTCAGCACGGTGGCCTTTTCGCTGACCGACCACGAAG
>CAYNMY010000396.1:0-2795 GCA_964398275.1 uncultured Armatimonadia bacterium
GGAGTCGGCGAGCAGTATCAGACCCTGTTTGATTTCTTTTCCGAGCGTGCGAATCAGACGCGTCGCACACCGAGCAACGTGGCGTTTGCGTTTAAGGTGGAGGGCGGCACTAAAGCAGCTTTGTCCGTCTACCCAAAGTCGAGTTCTAATGAAAAAGGCCTGTACACCGACGTCCGCCCTGACCGCCTCGCCTCGGTTTTTGGTGTAAATGAGGCCGACGTGCAAGCGGCATTGCCCGGGGAGCCCGGCTACATGGCCGATGAGGCCTATGGCGAGGTGCACTATTTCCGCTCATCTGAGCAAGTGCGAAAGCTGATCAATGTCCTGTCGGGTGGCGACCAACCGGTCAATGAATGAGAAACGCAGCCCAGGGCTATTGAGTAAGCTGCGCCGCCTGTGGGCGCAACTATGGCACAGGCCCGGGCGCTAAGTCGCTACTACCCGCGCTCCACTAACCCCCGGAATCTTTCTTCGTATTCTGCGAACGTGCGGTCTCTCATCTCCCGGTACGCTTCGCGCCAGCCTGGCGGATGCGGCACCGTGGTATAGTCATAGCGGTCGGCCTGCGATATGAAGTAGTTGGAGAGGGCGTTGATATTGCGCGGCGAGACGAACCGCGAGCGGGTGCCCGCCAGATCGTAGCCCTCGCGGATCTGCCCGACGATGTGGTCCGGCTGGTTTGCGATGATCTCGGGGAACATCATCAGGTCATAGGTGCTGGCGAGGTGGCCATCGGGCCACTCGATGACGATACCGCGGATATCGGCATAGGCCCAGCCGCCCTCTACGTAGACCTCCGTGAGCGCATGGCCGTCGCACAGCGAGCCGTCGGGCAGGAAGTTGAGGTAGTGGACTACGCGGCGTGCCGGCAGGGCCGCAATTTGGCATAGATGCGCCATCAGGCGGGCCTGCTCCCCGCAGTAATTATCCGACTTCTGGATGACCTGCTCTTCGGTTCCACCGCCGAAATCGTCCGGAATCTCGCGGGGCTGGTCGGGCAGATCGCGCACGAACCCCAGCAGCGCCAGTAGCTTCTCCCGCTCACTCATCGCCTCATCGGTCCGTTCTGCCACAACTTGTTCCAGCACCGGCCGCGAACCACGCTCGTACTGGACATCCAGGGGCGTATATGACGAGTACAGTTCGCCCGCAGTGGCGTCACAGAGGCGAATAGCGTCCACCTGGTAGACCACATCGTCAACGATGCCGTGGGGGTAGTACGGCTCCATCACGGCGGCGGAGTAGTCCAGGTTAAGCTTCTGAATCGGGTCGGTAACGCCGAAGTAGCGGCCCTTGTACTGAGCCAGTATACTCCCCATAATTCAACTCCTCATCTCGGCTTTGGCCGTTGTGCTAGTGTTCAGCTACGGTCGTCTTGGGGGATGGTGTAGCGCGTCGGCGCCAAACATCCCTGCGCAGCACCCCGCAGGGCCCTGCCTCCGCTCGGGCGAGACTACGCATGCGCGAGGCCAACCGGTTTTCCTGTTCTCCCCTCTCCCCGAGGGAGAGGGGCGCGGGGGGGAGGCCGTCGTTGTGCTGGCGCCAAAAGCCCGCCTGCTAGAGCAGCAGGCGGGCGTGGTTGCTGGTGCGGCCGCGGGTTGTTAGCGCTTACGCGCTATTCTCCGCTCGGCTCTTCCGTCTGCGCGGGCTCTTCTGGCTGTTCGAGTTCGGCTGCGGGCTCGACCTCGGCGGCAAGCGCTTCGACGGTTACTTCCTCTGCGGCCACCTTGTCGGGTCCGTGCTGAGCGGGATGTTCCTGTGCAGGCTCGACTTTTTCCTCGACTTCAGCGTAGGGGTCAACGATGTTGCGGCCCATCATCGCTTGCACCGTAGTGTCGCGCTGTTGGGCGATGTGCCGCGGGTCGCGCAGTTCGCTGAGCGCTTTGAAGCAGGCTTTGGCGCGGTTCATGACGTTGCCGCTGCCCAGGGATTTAGTGAGCACGTCGCGGATGCCGCTGATTTCAATTAGCTGACGGACAGCACCACCGGCGATAACCCCGGTGCCGCGCGAGGCGGGTTTGAGCAGGATCACGGCTCCACCCACCTTTGCTTGCACGACGTGGGGAATTGTGTAACCGTCCAGGGGAATCCTTATCATCGTCTTCCGCGCCTTGCGGATCCCCTTGGCGATGGCCTCGGGCACATTACGAGCCTTACCGATGGCCAGGCCAACACGACCCCTATTATCGCCGACCGCGACGACGACCCGGGCGCTGGAGAGCCGCCCACCGGCCACGGTCTTGCGTGTGCGATCGATGCGAATTACGCGATCTTCGAGCTCTTCGGCTTGCAGCCGTTCACGTTCTGCTGTGGTGACCACCTGGTACTGACCTCCCCAAATGTGATAGCCTCCCAACCGGGAGGCCTGATAAGTGTAGCATATCACCACCGGTGTGTCAACCGCAGGGCCGCTGGCCCGCCCGCGTGCACCCGGACCTTCTTCCGTATTCTTCATACGAGATGGTTTGGACGGCGACAGGCAAGTGGGACTAGCACGTACGTTCGACCATTGCGTGGTGCCCTCCTCCAGTCATCACCCTTGTGGCGCGGTGGTTGAGGGGCCGGATAGTGAGCCGTGCGTCGTGCCTCCGCAAGCCCCTAGATTGCAGCGATCCGGTCCTCCATCTCCCCTATCTCCTGCTCGCCGACGAGCACGCCGATTTCGAGATTGTAGTTGCGCTGCTCACCAGGCGCGATGGTAATCATCCGGCCGCTTTCGCGCTCGTTAGGGCGGCCATCACCGTGGCCGGTGGCGGGCGCGATACCGGTTACGTAGGTCTGCGCGCCGGGCATCT
>CAYNMY010000397.1:0-2788 GCA_964398275.1 uncultured Armatimonadia bacterium
GAATATGCGGTCCTGGCCGTGCAGCGTTTCGCCACCTCCAAGATCACTGAGGGCCACGACCTTGAGGCTATAACCAGCCTGGGCTTTCGGGGCGAAGCCCTGCCCAGTATCGGCGCCGTCTCTCAGACCAAGATCACCACTCGACGCCACGACGAGGCCGAGGGCACGGCGCTGTTGATCGAGGGCGGGGAAATTACCGACCTGCGGGTGGTCGGCTGCGCTCCGGGTACGACCGTCCAGGTCGCCAACCTGTTCTACAATACGCCGGCTCGGCGCAAGTTCCTGGGCACCACCGCCACCGAGCGCGGCCACTGCCTGGACTGGTGCTCCCGCCTGGCGCTGGCCCACCCCGAGGTGGCCTACCAGGTCACCCACAACGACGCGGTCGCGCTTAATACGCCCGGGGCCGGGGATCTGCGCTCGGTACTGGCCGTAGTATACGGCAGCCAGACCGCGCGGCAGTTGCTGCCCGTTGACCTGCAGGTCCGCGGACTTCGCATCTCCGGATTCGTCTCCACCCCACAGGTCACCCGGGCCACCCGCCGCCACCAACTGTTTTTCGTCAATCGCCGCTTCGTGCGCTCGCGGATGCTCAGTCACGCGCTGACCGAAGCCTACGGGATGCTGCTGCCCGCCGGTAAGCAGCCAGTGGCCGTGGTATCCCTGGAGATAGACCCGAGCCAGGTGGACCCTAACGTCCACCCCACCAAGATTGAAGTCCGCTTTAGTAACCAGGGCGAGATTCACAGCCTGGTCCAGCAGGCTGTGGAGGCGGCGCTGGCTGAGGCCGGTTACCGCTCCCTCACCCGGCCTGCCCCCGCACGCGCCGCCCACGGGGCCGAGTTGCCAGCGGGCCGCTTCGCGCCGCCGGGATTTGACGAACTCGGCCAGGTCAAGCGCCTGCGTGTCAACCCGCTCTTTGACCAGGTGGACGAACGCGACGAGGGCCTCGAGGTTCACGCCGCACCGGCCGGTCTCGCCGACGCTGCCGCACAAGCTGCTGATGAAGGCGCGCCCGCCGTGGCTGCGGAGGATGTCACCGTGCTGGGTCAGCTCAGCGCTACCTACATAGTCGTCCAGCACGGCGAGGACCTGCTCCTGGTGGACCAGCATCGCGCCGCCGAGCGGGTTATATTCGAGCGCCTGATAGCCCAGCCACGCCGCATAGCCCGGCAACTGCTGGCGGTGCCGGTCACCCTCGAGCTGGCACCCGAGGAAGCGGCCGCCGTAGAAGACCACCGCGAACTGCTGGGCGAGATGGGTTTTGAGCTGGAACAGTTCGGGGGCGGCAGCTATATCCTGCGCTCAGTGCCCGCGCAGTTGACGCATGGCAACCCCCAGGAAATAATGCAGGGCATAATCGCTGAGTTGGCCGAGTGGCAGACCAGCAGCGAAATGGTGGACCGGCGCGAAGCGATGCTGGCAACTGTTTCCTGCCACGCGGCGGTCAAGGCGGGCCAGCGGCTGAGCGCGGAGGAAATGCAGCAACTGGTAGCCGACCTGCTCCGGACCCAGACGCCGGCGGTCTGCCCGCACGGCGACCCAGTGATAGTCACCATGGATGCCGGCCAAATCAGCCGGAAGTTCCACAGAGGCTAAGCGAGCGACGAAATGATGGCTGCCGAGCCGGTCCGTATCCCGCTTCTGGTCATCGCTGGCCCCACGGCCACGCGCAAGACCGAGGCGGCGATAGAGGTCGCCCAGGCGGTAGGCGGGGAGATCGTGTCCGCCGACTCGATGCAGATCTACCGGGGTATGAATATCGGCACCGCCAAGCCCACCCCCGAGGAGCAGAAGCAGGCTGTATTTCACTTGATTGACATCGTAGGGCCTGCCGAGGAATACACCGTTGCCGCTTTCCAGAGCGACGCTCGCGAAGCAATCAGTGACATCCACCGGCGCGGCCACGTGCCCATTCTCTGTGGAGGGACAGGGCTGTACATCCAGGCAGTCCTCGAGCACTTCGACTTTCCGCCTGGCCCAGCGGATAAACGGGTCCGCGAACGGCTCGAGCGCGAGGCGGCCACGCTGGGCGCCGCGGCCACGCACCAGCGCCTGGCCCAGGTTGATCCGGCTGCGGCTAGCCGCATCGAGCAGAACGATCTCAAGCGGATTGTCCGCGCGCTGGAGGTCTACGAGCTGACCGGAAAGCCGTTGTCCGCGCAGCAGCGCGTTGACGAGTCGCCGCCCAGCAGGTATAATGCAATCTCTTTTGTGCTGTCCTGCCCGCGCGAGTTGTTGTATCAGCGGATCGAGCAGCGGGTTGACCAGATGATGGCCCGAGGGTGGCAGGCCGAAGTGCAGCGACTACGCGCCGACGGCTATCACAGCGGGATGCAGGCGATGCAAGCAATCGGTTATCGCCACCTGCTCGCGTATCTGGAAGAGTGCGGAGAGCTCTATACCACCATCCAGGAAATCAAGCGCGACATCCGGAGATTCGCCAAACGCCAGATAACCTGGTTTCGCAACCGCACCGACTTTGAGTGGTTGAGCTGGTCGAACAAAGCCCAGTGGCGGGCGGCCGTCGAGCAACTCATCAGGGCGGGCCGTGCCCTGGCGGAGAGACGCTATCAAGCCCCACACTGAGCATCGAACCATTGGCTACGGGGGGCGCAGCTATGGCCGACGAAAAGGTCAATATCCAGGACACCTACCTGAACCAGCTCCGCACCAGCAAGCAGCAGGCCCGAGTGCTGTTGAGCAACGGCAAAGAGATCCGGGGACTGGTAACCGGCTTTGACCAGTTTACCTTCACCCTGCAACTTAATAATACCGAAGTGTTGAT
>CAYNMY010000398.1:0-2778 GCA_964398275.1 uncultured Armatimonadia bacterium
GCGGTATTACCGTATTACGGCTACGCCCGCCAGGACAAAAAGGCCAAGGGCCGCGAGCCGATTACGGCGAAGATGGTGGCGAACTTGATAACCACCGCCGGGGCGGACCGGGTGCTGGCCGTGGACCTGCATAGCGACCAGATTCAGGGCTTTTTTGATATTCCCGTGGATCACCTGCCGGCCCGGCGCATAATGGCCGACTATTTTGTGACCAAGGACTTGCATGGCGGTGACGGGGTGGGGGTAGCGCCGGACCCGAATGCGACTCAGGAAGCGATGGAGCTGGCCGACGACCTGCACGCCACTATCGGCGTGGTGGCCAAGCGCCGCCCCCGCACCAACGAAGTCAGCGTGGTGGATGTCATCGGCGACCTGGACGGCAAGCGGGTGATAATGCTCGACGACATGATTGACACCGCCGGAACAATGGTCCAAGGCGCCAAACTGATTGTGGAACATGGGGCCGTCGAGGTCCACTGTGCGGCGACCCACGCCATACTGTCCGATCCCGCCCCCGAACGGCTGGCCCAGGACTTCATAAAGAGCGTGGTGGTGACCAACTCGATCCCGATTCCCGCGGAGAAGCGGTTGGAAAAGATGGATGTTCTCAGTCTGGCACCGCTGGTGGCGGAGGCCATCGCTAACATCCACAAAGACACTTCGGTGAGCGCGATCCTATCCAACCGGGCCGCCCGCCAGAAGCGGATGTTCTAAGCACAACAGATAAGGTTAATATTCATCCTGTCAACAGGAGGTAGTTACAGATGGAACAGGTAGCACTGGAAGCCCAGCGGCGTGCGGAGGTCGGCAAAGGCCCGGCCCGCCGCCTGCGGGAAGAAGATATCGTGCCCGGGGTAGCGTACGGGCTGCACAAGGAGACCGTGGCTATTGCGGTCGCCCGGCATGAGCTGGAGGCGCCGCGGCGCACCGAGCAGGGGCTTAACGTTCTGCTGGACCTGCAGATCGCGTGGGTCTAAGTTGAGACAGACACGGCAGCGATTGTCAAGGAGGTCCAGCGCCATCCCGTCAGCCGCGCGCCCCTGAGCGTTGATTTCCAGTGGATCTCGCTGACCCAGGCGATCACGGTGACGGTTCCGATCCGTCTCGAGGGCGAATCCCCAGGAGTTACCGAAGGCGGCGCGGTGGACCAGATCATGCACGAGATCCAGGTGCAGTGCCTGCCCACCAATATCCCCGACCACTTCGTCGCGGACATTACCGGGATGGAGATTAACGACACGCTCCAGGTCGAGACGCTCGACGTCCCAGCGGATGTGGAGATCCTCGCTGACCCCAGCGACGCGCTGGTCTCTATTGCGCCGCCCATCACAGATGAAGACCTCGAAACCCGGGTAGAGGAAGATCTGCTCGAGGGCCTCGAAGAGGTGCCCCTGGACGAGGAAGAGCTGGCCCTGGCAGAGGGGGAGGAAGCGCCTGCTGAGGGAGAGGCCGCCGAAGAGGGTGGCGAGGAAGAAGAGAGCGAGTAGGGGGCTGTCCACGCACCTCAGCCCCCCGCATTGCGGGGGGCTTTGCGTTGGGCGGCACATTTTGGGCACGTCGGGTGTTCTAGATAGTGAGGAACGCAGACAATTGTGAGTGGGGTGAGGCCAATGAAACGCGCCGTGGCGTACGCTACCATTCTCGCGGCCCTACTGGCTTTGCCAGCAGTCGGTCAAGATACCACAGCCAACGAGCAGCCTCCCGCCTCCGCAGAGACCACCCTTCCCCATCCCGGCGGGCTGTGGCCGATGCCCGAGGTCAACGGCTGGGATGACCTCCTGCTGGCAATCGAACTACTGTCCACAGCGGAGCAACATCAGGGCGACAAAGACTCTTCAATCATGTCGGAGGGGCCAGCCAGCTTCGAGGAAAGCGAACTGTTTGAGTTCCTCTTCGCTTATCAACCAGCACTGGACAGACTGCGCGAGGCGCTTGGCAAGCGGTTCGTGGTTCCGTACCAGTGGATGCTGTCAGACCAGATTTGGGAACATCATTACCAGGAGCTGACCCAGGTCAAGCGATTTGCGCAGATCCTGGCTGCTAAAGCCCTGATAAGCCAGCATTACGGTGAACACTACCAGGCTCTGGATGACTTCAGGCAAAGCCTGAATCTGAGCCAGCGTCTCTCCCAGGGAGGAATGTTGATCCACCGCCTGGTCGGGATGGCCATCAAGGCCATCGCGCTGCACCACATGCAGGAGTGGATCGGCTCCCGCCCGCCAGTGGAGGTGCTGCGAGAGGCTGTTCGATTCTTCCGCGAGTTTGAGCAGCAACAGGTACCAGTCTGGAAGATTATGACGATGGAAGCGTGGTATAGCCGGCAAACAATGATAGGCCTAGATGTCGCAGACCTCCCAGCAGAGGAGCTGGCTGCCTGGGAACACGAGATGGAGTCCTACTACGCGCAACTAGTCGAGATCGTGAAACTGCCCCTCTGGGAGGTTCTCGAGCAGCCGATGCCAGAACCCCACCCCGGACAGTTCGCGGGGATTTGTTCACCAGTGCACTTACGGGCGTTTCAGAAAGAAGCATTGATAGCGACGCAACTCGGCGGCACCCGGATAATGGCTGCGCTGGAATTGTACCGCTACAATCAGCCGCACCAGGGCCGCTATCCGCCGACACTGCAAGACCTCGTGCCCGAATACCTTCCCGAAGTGCCCAAAGACCCCTTTACTGGCGAAGATTTCCTCTATGTGCGTCCCGATAACCTCAAGTATACGCTCTAGGGCGTGGGCCCGAATAAGGGGGACGACGGTGGCCTGCAGGAGGATAATA
>CAYNMY010000399.1:0-2777 GCA_964398275.1 uncultured Armatimonadia bacterium
CCGGCTCGCCGCGCAAGATGTAGGTATCGGCAAACTCCCTATTCGTAGGAAACTTGACGACATCGCTCAGCACCATCCCGGGCTGGGTGATTGATTCCCTCTCTCTGTAAACGCCCAGCATGATGCGATCAAATCCGCCGGTAATATACTTATTCGGCGCTCCGGCGATGACGTAGTAGCCCGCGGTGTCAATGGGGAGCGCGAACCAGATGCGCTCGTCAATACACCAGCGGTAGCCGCGCCACCTGGCGAAGTTCTCGGCGCTGCTGGTCGCTGGCGCCTCGACAGCCGCCGCCACACCCGGCACAAGCTGATAGATTGGTTTGCTCGTGCCATCGGGGAGCTCGACGGTGGTATAGTCATACAGGCCCTGCGCGCACCGCGGGGCCTGGTGGCCCGGAAGGAGGACCAGGCCCAGGAGGACGAAGGATAGCACGAAATGATACTTACGCATCACCAACGCTCCCTGTCGCGCTTGGCGTAGAGTCACCTGGCACGGCACAGACATTATAGTCGCCGCAGATTGGCTGTGTCAACGCGGCACTATGTCCCGACGTGGCGCTTATCTTGACAGCTTCTGTGGATGGTATATACTGCAACCAGGGAGAGTTGGCGTACTAGCTCGCGGATAACGCCGCACCGGGGGATGTCAGGGGATGAATACCGCAAAGCTGCGGATAGTACTGATAGCTGTGATCATGCTCGGTGCGGGCTGCCGGCCCAATTCCGACCAGCCACCGGCGGCGGCCAATAGCTCCCCGGTCGCCACCACCTCCGTGCGCGCACCGGTGGTGGCCGGCCCGTTCTATCCCGCAGACCCCGAGCAACTCCGAGCGAAGGTCAGTGCCTTCCTCGCGCTGGCTGAGCCTCCCGAGGTCAGCGGCGATATCATCGGCCTGATGGCACCCCATGCTGGCTACGATTTTTCCGGCGGCGCCGCCGGCTATGCTTTCAAGGCTATCCAGGACCAGGAATATGACACCGTGATCCTGATCGGCCCCAGCCACCGGCAGACGGTGCCCACTGGCGCGGCTCTCAGCAGCCACGACGCCTGGCGGACCCCGCTGGGCACGGTCCCCGTGGACGTTGAACTCCGCCAGCAACTCCTGGCCGCCAGCAATCGGTTCAATATCGCCGACGGTCCGCACGCTTCCGAGCACTGCCTGGAGGTCGAGTTGCCCTTCTTGCAGACCGTGCTCAGCGACTTCAAGATCCTGCCCATCGTGATGACTGATTTCAGCAAGCAGAATACCGCCGCGCTCGCCGAGGCGCTCGTCCGGGTGGTGGGCGGCCGCAAAGTACTCATCGTGGCCAGCACCGATATGTCCCACTACCCCGCCGCCGCCGAGGCCGAACGCGTGGACACTGCCATGCTCAAGGCGATTGCCACCCTTGACCCCGACCAAGTCTACGCGGCGGATGAGAAGCTGCTGGGCGAGGGCGTCGCCGACCTGCACTGCACGCTGTGCGGCCTGGGGCCGCTGGTGGTGACGATGAAGGTCGCGCAGGCGCTGGGGGCCGACCGCGCGGAGGTGCTTCGTTACAGCAACTCCGCGCAGGTAGAGCCGCAGACGGCGACTCGCTGCGGCGGCTACGGTGCGGTGGCTTTCGTGGGCACGCGGCGCCCGGGGCCGGCGCAAGAGCAGGTGGAGCAGCCCGCCTCCGCAACTGCAGAGGAGCTCAATGAGGCCCAGCAGCAGTTCCTGCTCAAGCTGGCGCGGTCCACGATTAAGGAGCACCTGGCCACCGGGCATACCGCCGCCCTCGAGACCGACGATCCGGCAATGCACGAGCAGCGGGCGGTCTTTGTAACTCTGCACAAAGCCGGGCGACTGCGGGGCTGTATCGGTCAGATAATCGCCCGCGCCCCGCTGATCGAGGCCATACAGGACGCGGCGATCTCGGCGGCCACCCAGGACCGCCGTTTCCCGCCGGTTACTTCGGACGAGCTGGGCGAAATTGACCTCGAAATCAGCGTGCTTTCGCCGATGACAAAGGTGGACGATCCCGAGACAATTGAGGTAGGCAAACACGGCGTGCTGGTGGTGCAGGGCGCTCGCCAGGGCGTCTTCTTGCCCCAGGTAGCGGTTGAGCAGGGCTGGGACCGCGAGACTATGTTAACTGAGCTGTGCGCCCACAAGGCCGGCCTGGCGCCAGACGCCTGGAAAGGTGACGCGACGCTGTACGTCTTCACCGCGCAGGTATTTGGGGAGCACGAAGCACAATGAGCGAACCGCCCGACGTGACAAGGCAGACCACTGACGAGCCTACGCTGAGCCGCCGCGAACTGCTCAAGACTCTGGCCTTGGCCGGTGCGGGCGCCAGCCTCGGAAGCCTGGCGGGCTGCGTCGGGCGCAACCCGTCGGCCGAGGCCGCTGTCACATACCAAGAGGCGAAGTACTACGACAAGCTGGTGAACAACCGGATACAGTGCCGCCTGTGCCCCAACCAGTGCATGATAGGGCCGGGCGGGCGAGGGGTCTGCGGCAACCGGGTCAATCGCGACGGGAAGCTGTACACACTGGTCTACGGGCGGGCCGGCGCACTGAACGTGGATCCGGTGGAGAAGAAGCCGCTGTTCCACTTCCAGCCCGGCTCGTGGGCGCTGTCGGTCGGCACGGCAGGATGCGCGTTTAGCTGCAAGAACTGCCAGAACTGGGAGCTCTCGCAGCAGCTACCTGAGCAGCTTGAACAGAGCGGGCGCGTGCTTGACATGCCCCCTATCAAACTGGTGGCCGCAGCCAAATCCCGGCGCATTCCTATCATCGCCTATACTT
>CAYNMY010000400.1:0-2772 GCA_964398275.1 uncultured Armatimonadia bacterium
GGACCATATCCTTGTATTCGTCTCGGCGCAGGTCAGTGGCAGTCGGGTACTGCAGCTCCTCGGGCGCGTCGCGGTGCTCGAGGGCATTGGGGTCGTCCGTGGGGCCATCAATGACCACCACGCCGGGCGCCTCGCTTAGAATCTCCATCGCTTCCTCGCGGGTGATAGGGCGCTCGAACTCCAGGTTTACCGACTCGCTGTGCCCGATTGGGATCGGCACGCGTACTGCGGTGGCGGTGATCTTCATATCCGGCTCGTCGAGGATTTTGCGCGTCTCGCTGACCATCTTCAGCTCTTCTTTGGTGTAGCCATCGGGCAGGAAGCGGTCAATATGCGGGATGCAGTCGAGCATTATCGGCCGGGCGAAGATGCTGGGGTCATGTTCCGCCGGCTCGTCGCCCAGGCAGTGCGGCAACTGCCGCTCCATCTCCTCGACGGCGGCCTGACCCCAGCCGCTGACGGATTGGTAGGTCGAAGCGACGACGCGCTTTATGCCTGCTGCTCGGTGCAGGGGCGCCAGCGCGACGACCAGTTGAATCGTCGAGCAGTTAGGGCTGGCGATGAGCTTGGTCTGCTCGGTAACCGTGTCCATATTGATCTCAGGCACCACCAGCGGCACATTCGGGTCCAGCCGGAAGTCGCTGCCGTTATCAATGCAGTAAGCGCCGTCATTGATGGCGGTCGCCGCCCACTCGACACTGGCCCCCTTAGCGCCCTCGCGCCCGGCGAAGAAGACCACATCGAGACCCTCGAGCAACTCGGCCCGCGTCTCCTGGAGCTCGACCTCGGCGCCGCCCAGCACCTCGCGACGGCTGCGGGTCGCCATCACCCGCAGGGGCTGGGCCAACGGGAAGCTGCGCTCCCGAAGGCAGGTTACGATCCGGTCGCCTACTGGCCCTACACCAACTAGCCCGGCCCGTACGGCCACAGACATCACCTTTTCTATGCGGTACGCCGCCCCATTTTGCTCGCTATCACACAGTCGCGACAGGAATGTCGCTCCTACCACCATTGGACAAGTAGTTCGACAAGCTGACTGTAAATCGGGACGCCCGTCCTACCGTGTCGCAGCAAGACATCCTGCCTGTGTGCCCCTCCCACGGCAATAATCTGGTATGGCCTACAGAATCGTATCCAGCCCGTAGGTCAGCCCTTGCATCTGAGAAATCTTGCGGACCGCCAGCAGCACGCCGGGAATGAAGCACTCGCGGCTGGTGGTGATGTGCTCGATCTTGAGCACTTCGCCGGTACCGCCCAATACTACTTCCTGGTTGGCGACATATCCGGGCATCCTCACGCTGTGGATGTGGATGCCCTCGGTCTGTCCGCCGCGCGAGCCCGGCAGTTTCTCGTGGGCTGTGGGCACGTCGCGCAGGGGGCGCTCGCTCGATGCCGTCATCTTTTCGGCGGTAATCAGCGCCGTACCCGAGGGGGCATCGGCTTTTTTCTCGTGATGGCGCTCGATGATCTCGGCGTAGTCGAAGTTGCTGGCCGCCTCGGCGGCGAATTTCATCATCAGGTTCGCCCCGATGCTGAAATTCGGTGCGATGATACAGGGCGTGTGCTTCTTTTGGCAGAGCCGCTCGACCACCTGCAGGTCCACCGGCGAGAGCCCGGTTGTTCCGACCACACAGGCCACGCCGGCATTCAGGGCAGCCTGGATATTGTCCAGGACCACGTCTGGATGGGTGAAATCAATCATGACCTGGGGCTGGCTCTCCTCGAGGGCCGAGGCCAGGTGCCCGCTGCAGACAACATCCTCGCGTGCGCCGGGCACGATCTCGCTGAGCGGCTTGCCGCGGCCCGCCGGGTCCACTGCGCCGACCAGCGCCATATCGGGCGCCTCGATGATGCCGGCCACCACATACCTGCCCATCTGCCCGCAGACGCCGGTGATCAGGACAGTTATATTCTCCGCCGACATTTGCGCCCTCCGCTGAGCGGTCATTTATTGAGCAGTAACTCGAAAGTATAGCAAATCAGCCCTGCGAATGCAAACTACTGGCACGGGTCGTGCGGAAAACGTGGGGACGCGGCTTGTACTGGTGCAGTGAACTCCGCAGTGTGCCGGGATGTCAATAACTACACCTGGCAGGACTCGCCACGTCAGTTGTACGTACGTGCGAATAATCCGGACTGTTCGTTGACCACCGGAGGGCGATTGAGTATAATACTCGCTGCTATGAATATCCCTTTGGCCCGGCGACCAGGCGGGCGAATTGCGCTGTTGTGGGCGGCGGCTTGTGTTATTGGCGCGACTGTACTCGTGGGTCCGGCGCAGGCTGATAAGAAGGTCTGGACGGCTTGGGTCAAGGCGGAAACGCTGAACGTCCGCAGTGGGCCGGGCACCGCTCGCCAGAAAATCGGCACGCTGACCAAGGGTACGAAGGTCTTCGTAACCGCCTTCCGCAACCGGTGGTGCTGGGCCCGGCTGCCCGACGACAGTTGGGGCTGGGTAGCCGAATGGCTGCTGGAGTTCTCCTACGACAAGGGCCGGCAGTTGGTGGAGGCGAGCTCGGCGGCGCAGAGTGACTCTACTGCCAATCCCCCCGCCTGGATCAATGTGGAGGCCGCCAATGTGCGTAGCGGCCCCGGGCTGGGTTATGACCGCTATGGCTCCCTGGGGCAGGGCACCAAGGTGTACAAAATCAGCCAGCGCGGCGAGTGGCTGAAGTGTCGGACGCCCGGCGGCGAGGGCTGGATCCGCCAGGACATGCTCGAGTTCAACGTCACGGCCGGCCGCAAGCTCGCCGAGGAGGCGGGCGAATCCGC
>CAYNMY010000401.1:0-2770 GCA_964398275.1 uncultured Armatimonadia bacterium
CGGTGGGAGTAGGTTCATCGTAGACAAAAGGCTCTTCAACGGCCCAGGCCAGAAAGCCACCAATAAGGCCCGCCAGAGCCATCTGCAGCACCGCCGAGCCGATCAGCCCGCCGGCCAAAGGCTTCTTGCCCAGACCCTCGTACGTGGGTCGCTCGCCTACTGCGGGGTATTCGGCAGGTGACACAGCCGGCAGCTCCTGGGGCACCTCGGCCAGGTCCTCGAGTTCGATGACCAGCAGGTCGGGCTCGCCGGCAGGCGCAAATTCGTCCAGAGGACGAAACTCGGTCTGGTCCTCACGCGGCAATTCTGTCTCAGGCTCCGGCGCCAGGTCATCCAGAGAGATCTCAATGATGTCCTCGTTCTCTTCGCCGGAAGTTTGATCAGCCATGATGCCGGTCCTCCAGAATCTATCGTGGGAGGGGCACCCTTGCCCCGACCACATTCATCACCTCGCTGGTGTTGTCGGGCCCAGGGGTGGTCCTCCTACGACACATCCTGCGCACATCAGGGCCACGGGAAGTAGGGCGTCGGCACGCGCCAGATACCCCCGATGCTGGCCCAGATTACCGCCTGAGAAAACTCACCCAGGATTAGGCCCAGAAAGAAGGGCTGGAGGCGAGTATAAGCCGTCCACCCCCCGTAACGGGCAATAGTGGTCTTGAGCAGCCACGCCACCAGGAACGGAAACCAGAATACAATCATACTCCAAGAACCGGAAAGTGCAAAGGCCAACGGGGCCAGGGGCCACCAGACGTAGCGGATGCGCAGTATACTCAGAATCGTGGCAATTCCCACGCCGGAGGCGAAGAAGACGGGCAGGCGCGGGTCGTATTTGTCGGCCACTTGCAGCACGGGCGCGAAATGCTTGAAGCCCCAGATCGGATTGGCGCGGTAGACATACCCGTACATACCCACCGCACCGATGTGATAAGGCGTGACCACATGCAGATACCCGCCGACCAGGAGGGCCACACATACGGCAATGATTATACCATACAGCAGCGCTCGCCGGTCCAATTTCAGCGCGTCGGACATCTTCAGGCCGTCGAGGAACGTGCTCAGCAGGTTACCGCGTAGATCCCGGGTGAAGACGGCATCTACTAGCGACAGACTGGTGAGGGTGCGTCGGCCCAGGCGGGCCTGCGTGCTCACCAGCCGCACCAGGTCCACGGGGCGAAAGGATGTCTCGGTCATGAGCATGCCCGCTTCCGAGACGCTGCGGGCCATCACCGGCACCACGACGAACAGGTAGATGATCAGCTCCAGCGCGGCCATCAGCGGGCTCATACCAAGCTGCGTGAACCACCAGATGCAGACACCGCCTGCCGCAAGTAGTCCGTACAGCGCAATCCGTGGCGGCAGGAACTCGCGCTCCTCGCGCGGCTCACGCGCTGTGCTGGTCGCCCGCCGAACGAACTCGCGCAGGTGCGGCCAGGACGACTTGATAATGTACCCCACTACCACTAGATAAGCGCCCGCGACCTGATAGCCGTTGAGGAGCGAGGTGGGATACAGGGGCATAGCCTCGGCGCTCATCCCCAGGGCCGTAAACAGGACATTCTCCAGGCGCACAAACCAGAAAAAGAACCACAGCGAAAAGAGCAGCTCGGTGGGCAGAAAGTAGGCGAAGCCGACGGCGGCCATGGACCCGAAGGCCACGGTATAGCCCATGCTTCCCCAGGCCGGGCCGAGCCCGCTGAAGGCGGCATTCAGGGGATGTGTGAGCGCTATCTGCGGAATGGCCGGGTTGATGGCGTGCAGCCCGTTGAGTACGAATATCATCGTGGGAATGGCGAAGCCCAGCCACATCAGCTTGTTGCGGAAGAACGACTCGGCGCCTGCCTTGTCCTGGGCCAACGCCAGCGGGAGTTGCGTAAGCGGAAAGGTCAGCTTCTCGTTGTCAACCCACTGTTTGCGCAGGATCGTAGCGAGGCACGCAAAGCAAAAGAGCATACTCAAGCTGACCGCTGCCCACGCCAACAGCGGTATCAGCCACGGCCCCCAGGGGACCGGCTCACCCGGTGACAGACCTTCGTAGAAGGCGGTGACCAGATACTGTCCCGTCCGGCCCTCCACATCGAAGGGTACCGCCCACTGCGGCGTGTTGGGGAAGAACAGCTCGGCCCAGTTGTTGGCGGGGGTGGCGTAATAGTGGTAGGCGACCAGAGTGGGCACCAGGCGCTCGAGCAGCCCCCGCGAGGTGAGCAGCGCCGCGACCAGGACCATCATATAGATGATTATCACTTCGTGTGAAGACAGCGCCAGGCGGGAGCGGAAGTTGCGCAGCACTACGTTGCCGATCACAACTACAAGCAGAAACCCAATCGCGGCGGGGGCGAACTGGAGAATGGCAATCTGAATTGTCGTTATGACCAACTCGGCCCACACTACCACGAAACAGACTGCGACCGAGCCGAGCAAACCGATGATAAGCGCGCGTGCCGTTAGGCCATTCCGGGTTGTCATTCTTATCTACTTTGGCCAGGATAGTAACGCGGAGTGGAGACCAACAATTCGCTTAGCTTCACGGCGGCCGCTGCGCACACCTTTCTACTGCCGCGCAATAGACGTGCCGGGAAAGGGTAGCGGGCTATTTCTTGCGTGCACAAGTCAGCCTAAGATTGCTCACGCCTTTAGGGCCAGCCTTGGAAGCTTCGCGTTGCGAAGCTTCCCGCGACAGGCCCCTCCGGAAACCTTATTGTGCCATTGTGTTACGCCGTTGGAGGGGCCGTGTCGAGCGCAGCGCGGTTCGACAAGCTCACCGCCCTGA
>CAYNMY010000402.1:0-2768 GCA_964398275.1 uncultured Armatimonadia bacterium
AGCCAGCCGAACAGTTGGCACGACAGGTGGGGTGGTAGCTGGGCCTTTGCAGCAGTTGGCCTACTTTTCAATTGGGAAAACCATACCGGCCCGGACATTAATATCAAGCTGGGCGAGTCGGAGCCGTGGCCGGGCGATGGGTTGATAGCTTTTGATTGTCAAACAGGAAAAGTGAAGTGGGGTATTGAAGAACACGAACCGTTACTGCGCAAACATTGTGCTGTAGTCAAGGCTAACATCCTCTATGCGTCTGGTAACGGTAAAGTCAGTGCCTTTGACTTGAAAACTTTATTAGCGGGTAGCAAACCTGCTGACGCTATGAAGTGGGAGGCTCCCCACCAGCGAGCCTATGCGTTGATAGTGGCTGGCGAGACAGTGGTGGTGGGCGGGCAGGACACAGTCACCACAATTGCGGCGTCCGACGGTGACATCCTCGGGACGAGCCCGGTGGATGGCCAGGCTCGCGGGCTAGCCGTGGCCGACGGGCGACTGGTAGTGAGCATGAGTACGGGCCAGATTGCTTGCTTCGGGCCTGAAGAGATTCCCCACCCTCCCACTATCTCCCCGCAGGTTCGCCGTGAGGGGCTCAGGTTAGCGTCCGCGGTGACGGCGAGGCGAATCATTGACCAGACAGGGATCACGGCCGGCTATTGCCTTCTGCTCGGCGCTGGCGATGGGTCTCTATCTTACGAGTTGGCCAAGCGATCCGACCTGCGCATCTACTGTATCGAACCTGACCCCCAGAAGGTCGCCGCTGTCCGCCGGGCGCTAGATATGGCCGGTCGGTATGGCGTACAAGTAACTGTACATCAGGGCTCACTGAGTGAGCTTGCGTATCCCGACTACTTTGCTAATCTGATCGTGTTGGACGAGAGGTTGGGGGCAGATTTCAGAAATTGTTCGGCACGGGAGCTCTACCGTGTGCTGCGACCTTGTGGCGGCACTGCTTATATCGGCGCGATGCCGGGGACAGGCAGCGCCTGGCAACCACAGGTTGGGCAATGGCTGGGGAAAGGCGGGGTGCCGGCGGCGGAAATCCGCGCCTCGGAGACTGGAGTGCAAGTAGTACGCGGCGAGCTACCTGGAGCCGGTGAATGGACGCATCAGTATGCTGATGCTGGTCGATCGGGGAGTTCAGAGGACCAACTCGTCAAATTGCCGCTCAAGTTGCTTTGGTTCGGCAAACCCGGGCCAGCCCACCTAATAAACCGGCACTGGCGTGCGCCGGCTCCTCTGTCCATTAATGGGCGTTTGTTTATTGCTGGGCAACAGACCGTCATCGCCGTGGATGCCTATAATGGTTGTGAGTTATGGACGCGGGATATACCCAATGCGGGGCGTCTCCATTCAGACGCGTGGGGGAGTAACTTCGCGGCAGACTATGACAGTGTATACATCGCCACCGGCGATGTTTGTCTGCGGCTCGATGCCAAAACGGGGGAAACCAAGCAAACATACCATCTCCCACCTCCGCCGGAATTGGCTGAATCCATGACCTCGTGGGCCTATCTGGCCCAGCAGGACGATTTAGTATTGGGGAGTATGGGGAGCAGAGTTGCCGAGGGCCCGGTTGTCTTTGCTCTGGGCAAAGACGATGGCGAGCTGCGCTGGATGTACGCCGCCCAGGAAGTGGTTTCCAACCACGCCATCGCCGTCGGCGCGGACCGGGTCTATCTGCTAGATAGAACCAGTGCCCACAAGATTGAGCAAATGAAGCGCCGGGGGGAAGGCATATCAATAGAGTGCACCCTCCTGGCCCTCGACGCAGCCAGCGGGGAAATAATCTGGCAGACCACTCGGCACGTTACTCAGCGCACGGCATTGTGGTTGAGCCGGGATGTGGTGGGGGCTGTGACCATGGCCGGAGGCGCGATGACCGGCTACTCAGCGTCTGATGGCGAAATGCTCTGGGTCCGTGACGACGTGGGGATGAGTCGTCTACCGGTGATCGTCGGCGACACGATTTACGGTCAGCCTTACGCCTATGATCTGCTAACCGGCGAATCAAAGCAGCGTACGCACCCCCTGACCGGCGAGCAAATCCCGTGGAGCTTCGCGAGGTGCTACGGCTGCGGCGCCGTCGCCGGAGCACCTAGCATGCTTCTGTTCCGCTCCGGTACGGTCGGCTTTTGCGACCTGGCTGGCGACAGCGGCATCCACAACTTCGGCGGGGTACGTGCCGGCTGCCACATCAATGCCATCGCCGCCAATGGCCTGGTACTCATGCCACCAGGCGACGCAGGCTGTACATGCTCGTACAACTATCAGACTACCGTGGCCCTGGTGCCGACGACCCGGAATGAAGAATGGTCAGTATTCTCGGCTGAGGGTGGAAAGCCAGGAGCGAAGATACGTCGGCTGGCGGTCAATTTCGGAGCGCCGGGCGACCAGCGCGACGCGGATGGTAAGCTCTGGCTGGGCTTTCCTCGGCCATCGGGGCTCGGGGTGCCCTTGGAGACCCAACTTTCAACCCCAGATGGTTACTATCGGCGCAACGCTGACGAGATGATCATTCGCGGCACCAATTCCCCCTGGCTGTACACCTCCGGCTGTGCCGGCTTGCAGACTGCCACTGTGACTCTCAGGTCAGCAGAGCCTACATCTTACACAGTCCGCTTGCACTTCGCGGAGCTAGAAGATGTCGAGCCAAGCCAGCGTGTTTTCGACGTAAAACTCCAGGATGAAGTGATGCTTGCAGGGCTGGACATCATCAAGGAAGCCGGGGGACCTAACATCGCCGTGGTGAAGGAGTTCTTGAACCTGCCAGC
>CAYNMY010000403.1:0-2754 GCA_964398275.1 uncultured Armatimonadia bacterium
CTGGTGTCCAGGTAGGCTCATCAGCAGCGGCGGGTAGAGCAGCCAATCCCGGACCGGGGGGGCCGACGTACTCGCGAGTATCGGCCTGCACCAGAACAATCCTCGGGCCGGGCTTAGGCTTATCAATACCAGCCAGGTCCGCTGCGGTAGGTGACTCGGCCACAACCGATGTGGTGCCAGTCCCCTCACGTTCGGATCCAGGGGCCAGTGTTGCCTCGCGGACAGCTCGTGCTACAGCGGTCACCTCGGCTGCGGGTGCCGCCGCAGCGACTCTTGCCTCAGACCTCGACACTACCACATGGTAGGATGGACGGGCCCTGGGCTTTCGTGCCACAATCGGTTGCCGTTCGGGAGCAATCTCGCGCCCTGCCGCGGGCTGCTTCGCCATTTCCGCACTATCCGCAACCTCGGTGGGGACAGTCTCTACGCCTGGCTGCTCAACGGACGGCATCATTGGCTGAACGGCGACGATAGTGGGCGCTGTTAGTGGGGAGAGCGGTAGCTCGTGCGGGGCGAGGATCAGGCCGAACACAATCACGGCGGCTGCCGCAGCCCCAGCCAGAACTGCCCCTGCCGTTCGCCAGGATACACGCCGGCCCACATAGCCGATGACCTGCGGTTCCTTAGCAGCGGCCTGGCGGACCGCACTGTGCACCCGCTCATCCAGCCCCGCCGGCACCGTCACAGGCGCAACGACGCGCATCGCGGCGACAATTTGCTGGGTCTGACTGAGCATCTGATAGCAGTCGGGGCACGTAAATATATGGGCTGCCACGCGCTGCTGCTCCAGCGGCGAGAGTTCCTCATCCAAATAAGGGGAAATGAGTTGCTGCGCCACTTTACAGGAGAGGGCAGGAACAGATTCGGCTTGGCTTACGGCCTGCAGGATTTTCTGTTTGAGCTGCACGGAAGCACCAGGCCGGGGCTGCTGGGCCAGACTATCTGATATAGCCTTCAGCTCCTGGTACAGCCTCTGGCACCGTGGGCAGGAGCGTATGTGACCAGCAATAATGTTATATTGCTCGCCTGCGAGTTCGCCGTCCAGGTACTCCTGGAGCTTTTCTTGCGACGGACAGTTATTCATAATCACGCAACCAAGACACTAATCCCTGGCCCCCAAGTGCCGGGTTAGCTTTACATCTATCTACATAGACAACTTTGGGCTGCAAGAGTTTCTGACTTATTGCAATTATTACCAGAATGATGAGAAGGCGACCTCGGACGGGAGGTCGCTGGGGGGAATGGTCCTCGTCCGCCGGCAGCTACTCTCTCGTCTCAACCCAGAGTCGGTAAACCGCCCTCGCGTCCGGGTCGTCGGACTCCTCGTACGACGTGAGGACAGCCTCCAGCCCATCGCAGATTTTGGTGGCCGCCTCCACGTATAGTTCGTCAGCGGCCGCCTGCCGTTCCGGCTCCGCTAGCGGATCAATTCCGCCCTCGGCCAGCAGTTGGCGGCGCTGATGAATGACGGCGATGGCATCCAGAGCGAGTTGGGCATGCGCGGCCTCGTAGCTGTCACCGATGCCGGCGGCCACCAGGCGCTCGCGCAGGTCGGCCAGCCTCGCGGCCCGGGCATTGAGGGAGGCTACGGCTTCGGGAACGTCTCCGACGGCTATCGTAGGCACTGGCGAGGGCACCTCTTCCGTCGGTGATAGCTCCCGGTACGTCTCGCCGCCGAGCATGATGACAACGCAGGCGGTGTCCGGCGTCTGGTCGTAGGGCAGATAAACGGAGGTCGCGTCGAAGCGCTGCCAGGGCTGACCGTTGACCCTAACAGTCGTAATGGCACCGCTGCCGATAGTGGCCAGATACAACTTCTTCGTGCCAAAGCGGATGGGATCCCGTTGTTCGAGCTCGGTAATCCCTGGAGGAATGTGAGGCACCAGCGTGAGGCCATCGGCTCGATACAGGTACTCGAACAGCCCCCGAATGAGGGCCGCCGGCGGGCCGAACGTATCGTAACAGATATTATACGGCTCATTGGGCTGATACACAGTGCTGCCAAAATCCGGCAGGGGATTGTCCATCCGGAAGTCGCGCGCAAACTTCAGAAGCTGCTTCATCGAGGCGCGGGCATCCTCGTACTTGCCAAGGCGATAGTACGCCATCATCATTCGTGCCTCGCAGGTGGACCAGTGCCCGCCATTCACCCAGTGACCGAATTTCCAGATTCCTTCAAGCTCTTTGTGGTACATATCGTCATACGAGGAGTAGTTGGGGATGATAAAGTCGTGAGGGCGGAGTTCGGGAATGGAAGCGATCCTGGCGTAGATTTGCTCGGCCTGGGCATCGTCCACCACCCGGAAGCAGATCGCATCGTGATTTGGCGAAGATTCAAAGTAGCCGTGCTGCTCGGCGTCAAATATGCCATGCTTGATGCCGTCGGGATCCAGCGACCTTATGAGGTATCCTTCCTCGGTGGTCACCAGCGGCAGCCCTTTTTTCGCCAGCTCACGCCGCCGAGCATACAACTCCGCCTGCTGCGTCCGGCCGGCCAGCCTTTCCAGTTCGCTCAAGCGGTCCAGCGCGGCGATGTAGGTAATGGACAGCCCAGTCAGATAAGCCTTGTCATAGGTGCCATCGGGTCGCTGCCAACCCGCGTAACTGGGTGCCAACAGGTTACCGGCTGGCCCGGCCAGGAAGAGGTTATTTTCCGGATCACGCCGGGTCTCGATGAAGTTGGCACTGCGCTCGAGTTCCGGCAGGTAATGGGCAATAGCCTCAGCATCGCGGCTGATCAGCAGCAGCTCTGCC
>CAYNMY010000404.1:0-1707 GCA_964398275.1 uncultured Armatimonadia bacterium
CCCACCCCGCCGGCGCCCCCCGGGCCGGGGTGCGGGGGGCCGGCCCGGGGGGCACGCCGCCATCGGTACCTCCTATTACGTGTTCGTCAATGACAAGGCGAAGTCGCTCTACCCATCAGGCCATTGGCAGACACGCCGGAGAGGGGTGATACCTGTGCAGTCCTGGACAAGGCTCGTTCTACGCGGCAGTGGATGGGGTTGCCTGCTCGGCTTTGTACTGCCCGCGGCAGCAGGCATGGCCGCCGTGCATCTCGGTGTCTTTGAGTGGGCGTTCATAGGCAGAGATAGTCCACCTCCAGCTCAGTTGCAGTGGCCGCACGGGCTGCCCGACTACTTGCTGGATGTAATAGGAACATGGATGCTCCTCCCGGCGCTGCCCTTCGCTGGTCTTCTAGAGAATCAAGATGACCTGTTTCTCCTGGCGCCGCTTCTGTGGCTCTTGGTTGGCGCAGCTTGCGGCGGCGTTGTGCACTTGTGGCGAACGACGCGCCTCCGATTGGATACAAAGCGACAATGAACTGTGACGAATAAGGGCGCGAGGAACACGATTGCCAAGCAGGCCCGAGCGTGGACGACGTGTTGCCAGTACAGCTACGAGAACTTGATGACGCAAATTGACTTCGCGGATGAGACGCACAATTACTTCGCCTATGATGCTGACAGCAACCGCGTGGACAAGCGCGATGTCTGGGACGACGTTTGTGAGAGAGACGCGTTGCATACGCATGAAGGGGCCACAAGATGCAGGGAGTCGAGTTCCTCCACGGAGCGTGATATGGTGGCCGATCCATCGGTAGCGGTGCTGGACTACGCGGTGAACTGCATCCGGATTGCCTTTGGCAACGAGCGATCGGACATAAGGCCGGACGCAACGCTGGGCGACCTGGCGGGGCGGCACCGCCATTGGCTGTATCGCGTAGTCAGCTCACGTCCCTTGTCGCATACCCTCGTCCGCCGCATCCGGACAGAACTCAATGAGCGCGGAGGGCGGAGAGACTGGACGTCACTCACGGTGGCCGATCTGGGGGATCTGCTGGCGGACAGGAGTGACGCTGCCAGGAACGGCGAGAGCGCGGCAATCCTCGCGACTGCGTTCCCATCACATCCGCCCCAATGGCCTCGGTGGTTGCATACTCTCGCTTGCCGCGAGGAGTTGAGCTTTGCTGAACTCATGGCTCGCTACTGGAGGGATCTCGCAGACCACGCAGAGGTCATCCACAGGCACCTCGAACTAACCGCGGATCACTTCGAGATCCCCTACGGCTTCTGGCGGCCGCAGGACGTCCTTGACGCAGATGATGAAGACATCGAGGATTGGTGCTCCAGTTGTGTGACTCACGACCTGCAACGCGACCTGGGCTGGCCGATACCCCGGCCTCCGAACATGGGAATCATACCGCTGTCCATTGTGGAGGCCGACCCGCTGCTTCGTGATGCCCAGGACGAGTGCCGGCACACCGTACACTACTACGTTCACTACGCGGCGTACCTATATCAACCCGACAAGTGGCCGCCGGGCCGATAGCGGGGCCGGGAACCGCACGTATCAGACGTTCAACGGTGTGACGACCCACTATGACTACAGGCCTGCGGGTGTTGCCTGTGTCTTCCCCGTCGCGGTCAGGTGTTGGGGCGTGGTGGCTACCCACGCCGCAGGCGTGGGTCAGGAGGGGGTGCGGGGCGTGGTCGGGTACCCGCTCCCCAGGG
>CAYNMY010000404.1:1717-2751 GCA_964398275.1 uncultured Armatimonadia bacterium
CCGCAGGAGCGGGTGATGGTGGCGCGGGTTGTGGGCATTGCCCTGCCGCGGCAGGCGTCCCATTGTCTGCGCCGCACCAACCTCGCGTCCACCATCGCAGCACCGCGCCAGGACATGAGACTCCCGCTTCCCCCTGCTCCTTCCCTGGCTGCAGGTGTTCATCGCACGCTGGCGAAGGCATTGCAGTAGGCTGCAACCACACAGTCCGCTGGGCCACAGACTCCCGCCGCCGCCGCCCCAGCCTAGCCCTGCGTAAACCGGGCCAGCCTACCGCATCACAGTTGGTCGCGCTATTGGGGCCAGGTCAGGAACGAGCTTGGCTTGACGGGCGCAAAGGAGTATGACGATGGCTCTCTTGGACTTGAGTAGACGTCTGCGCCAGCTGCCTGGCGCTGGGCCTCTGCCAGAAACGCGAGGAGGACTACCGGTGTGGGTGATCGAGAACACCCTTGTGACAGCGATCCTGCTGGCTATGGTGCTGGCTCTGGTTGGATGTCGGGAAGCACATCAGGATAAGATTGCTTTCACGCGCAACACAGAGGGACAGCCGGAGATCTACGTCATGAACCCGGACGGAAGGGATCAGACGCGACTGACGAATGGCCCTGTTGATGCGGCACGACCGTGGTTAGTTGTCGGCAACTGGCAGCCGAGTTGGTCACCTGACGGCACCAGAATCGTCTTCGTCAGCAATCGTGACGCGAGCAGAAATGAGCCCACTTTTGGCCAACTGTACGTCATGAATAGTGACGGTACGCAGCTCGTTAGGCTTACACGCAACGATAGAGACAACCTGGCGCCAGACTGGTCGCCAGACGGGACCAGGATCGCCTTTGCCCGCGGTGATTGGGAAGAATCCGGCATCTATCTCATCAACGCGGACGGAAGCCGGGACACCCAGCTCACCACAGGGCCTGCTCAGGACCGCGCCCCGACATGGTCTCCCAACGGGAAGAAGATAGCCTTCACTAGAGTGACGGGTGTGAGCGGCGAGATCTTGCTGATGGACGTCAACGGTAGCAACCAGACCAGAC
>CAYNMY010000405.1:0-2750 GCA_964398275.1 uncultured Armatimonadia bacterium
CCTCTATCACGCGGTCACCGACGTCCGCCTGGTGGAGCCGGAGACGGCACCGGGCTGCCGGTTCACGATAATCGCCGATGTCCCGTTCCTGGCCAACGCTGAGGGCGTGCTCGTTGAGCACAATGCCGCCAGCTTTATGGCGCTGCAACTGGTCGGCCCCGGCGGCCATCCGCACCTGTTTGAGGACGCCGTCGGGCAACTGTTCCTGTTTGACGTCCTGGACGGCAATATCCGCATGCGCCGCCGGTCCGGCCTGACCAGCCCGTGGCAGTCAGCCCAGTGGATCACTGAGGACGGGCAGAGCGACTACCCCTGGGCAGACAAAGACAGCCGGGGCAATATCCTCCTCGCCTACCAGGCCGGTGGTGACACCGTGAAGCTACTGCGTTCCCGTGACGACGGACAGACCTGGGAGGAGGTCTAACTGATGGTACAAGGCTTGTCGTATCCGATGGCGTTCGAGCACAACGGCCTGGTCTATCTCATCGGCTACCGCGGTGGGGCCCAATACATCCGGCGCAGCGCCGATGGTGGCGAGACGTGGCTGCCCTTCGGGGATGGGGCGACCGAGAAGCTCGTAGCGTCGCCCTCTGACGCAGATCGGGTGGCCTTCGTGAAGATGGACACCCAGGGCTGCCGGCTGGTCGTCGGCGTGCCTAACTACCCGAACATTGATATTTGCATCTCCGCCGACGACGGCGAGACCTGGACGCGGGAGGCATCATCATAATGGCACAGCGCGTATATCCGATCGCCAGGGTGGACCTCTATGAGCCCGGGCGCGAGCACCGTGTGACCTACGACGGCTTCGGACAGCACGACGTGCTCGCCGACCTGATCCACGGCGGCCGCATCACCGTCGCGCCCACCGACCTGGGCGCACTGGGTCGACCAGGCCTGCAGGTGCCCTCGGCGATGCTGGTGGACGATCCCCGGGTCAATGCTGTTATCGCCCGGCCGTTTCTCGATACCACACAGACTATCGGCCTGGGGCACTTTACTACCGAAGGCGGGGCCTGGGTGGCCCTGCCCAACCACGGGCTGGCCGGCGAGATGCAATTGTTCCAGTACGACGGCACCGCCAACGAGACCGCCAGCGCGATCAGCAATTTCACCCTCCCGACTAACCCGGTCTTTGCCCTGTCGCTGTACCGGGCCGATCCGCCCCCGGACCACGACTGGAGCCAGGCGCCGCCGCATACTGAGATTCACTTCGGCGTCGCCGAGACCGACGAATGGGCGCTGTGTATCCCCTACGGGGCACCGATGTTCGTGATGCGCCGCCAGGGCGGGGTCTGGTACAAAGCGGCCAGCACCGAGAAGTCGGTCAAGGTGCCGACGCTGGAGGGCTTCGGCGCGGGGCAGCGGCTGCTGCTCTGGCTGGCGATCTGGCGCGGCAAGATCGTCATCTCTACCGATGCCTTCGCTCAGGACATCTGGGTCTACGAGGTGCCCGGCTGGGAACTGCGTGTGCGGTCCGGGAAGGTCTCCGTGCTGCACAACGCCGGGCAATTTATGTTCTCATTCTTCCCTATCATCATGCCCACCGCCATGCTCGACAGCGAGCCGATTGAAACCGGCTACGCCACGCAGGACAGCAGCGGTGAGCTGGGACTTAATCACCGGCATCTAGCGGTCATCAACGATTCGGGCGCGCCGCTACGGGAGGTGCAGGTCACCGACACTACCGAGAGCCGGGAGGATCTCACTGCTACCCAGCGCGCCTGGCGGGCGACGCTGGAGCCCTGGTTACACGAGGAAACGGCGGTGGGGATTGATCCGGAGACCGGCCAGGCGGTTGATTTCCAGACGATGGTCTCGCCGCAGCTCTTCAGCGTGGCGATTGGGCAGTACCCGCAGGTGAATGACCTGGACGCGCTGGAGAAGGCGGATATTGCCGGCCACGTTGAGGCCACTGAAGGCGACCACTCCGACCGGCTGCGCGGCGTGCGCTATCGCCTGGCGCTGGATAACCAGCTCGGCCAGTACGCCGACCTCGCTGAGTACCGCAAAGTCAACGTGCAGCTCGGCTGGAAAATGTCGGACGATTCCCAGCAGCTCACCTCGACAATCTCGGGGTACCTGGCCGCGCCGCCGCCGACGGTCTTTGGCGGCGGGGAGGCGGAACTAAAGGCAACGGTGCTGGATGGGATCGTGCGCCTGCGCGATGAGAAATGTGACGGCCGCGCCCCGATCTTCGA
This sequence comes from uncultured Armatimonadia bacterium, assembly GCA_964398275.1. Classification (GTDB taxonomy): domain Bacteria; phylum Armatimonadota; class Zipacnadia; order Zipacnadales; family Zipacnadaceae; genus JALGTD01. The sequence continues at coordinate 2,202 of CAYNMY010000405.1, forward strand.
TAACTGGGCCGTAACAGACGTTTTTCATTGGGTGCTGGATCGGTGCGGAATACCACGCGACGAGCAGAGCCTCGAAGACACCGGCGTAAGCCTGAGCATGGGGGAGCCGGAGGAGCCGCTGTGGGCGGTGGAAGCGGGGCGGTCGTGGCTGGAGTTTCTTGAGGAAGTGGCCCGCTACGACCACGGCGCGGCGATCTTCTTCGACGCGGACGGCGAGTTCGTCAAAGCCTGTCCGCACTGCCGCCAGGCCCGTGCCGCGGCCAACGTCACGCAGCACGATGGCACGCTGACCGGCGCGTGGGACGCGACGGTATCGTGGTATCTGTACACCCGAGCCGCCGCCGCTCCCGACCCGGCCGAGCCTGGCGAGATCCTGGCCCTGCGCAAGCCCCGGCTGAGCCTGTCGGCGCGTGATTATGTCAACTACGTCGCCGTTTGCGGGCTGGGCAAGGATGGCCGGCCGGTGCGCTCGGTGGTCTACGATCCGGCGTCGCTGTACGACCCCAATTCCGACCAGTTCGTGGGCTGGCGCAAGATGGAAGTCCAGGC
>CAYNMY010000406.1:0-2742 GCA_964398275.1 uncultured Armatimonadia bacterium
AGCCATAGTTGAGCGGCGACCCTATTATCGAACCCGAAGCCCTCAGTAAGCGCTACGGGCGCACGTGGGCGTTGCGCGAGGTGGACCTGCGCGTCGAGCGCGGCCAGGTCTGCGGCCTGCTTGGGCCTAACGGTGCCGGCAAGAGTACGACCATTCGTGTGCTGACCGGCCTGGTTGGACCAACGGGCGGCCGGGCGCGCCTGTTCGGCCAGCCGGTGGGTGCCCGGCGGCATGGAGCGGGTGGGGTGGTGGGTGTGGCGGTGGAGGAACCCGCGCTTTACAACTACTTGTCGGGCCGCGAGAACCTTGAGCTGCTCGCCGCGCTGTCCGGGGACGTCTCGGAGCGGGCCATTGCCGAAGCCCTGGAGCTTGTTGGCCTGAGCGGTCGGGAGGATGATAAGGTCAGCACCTACTCGCACGGGATGCGCCGGCGGTTGTATCTGGCCCAGGCGCTGCTGCCCGAGCCGGAGCTGCTCATCCTCGATGAGCCGGCCTCTGGTCTGGACCCGCGCGGACTTGTGCTGGTGCGCGACCTGCTGCATCGGCTCAACCAGCAGCGCGGCGTGACCATATTCCTCTCCAGCCACCTGCTCCACGAGATTGAGCAGCTCTGCACGCATCTGGCTATCATTGCCGGTGGTCGGCTGGTGGCCCAGGGCCCGGTGGAGGAACTACTGTCCGGGGCGCAGGTGCGTCTGGAGGTCTACACCAGCAATCCCCGGCGGGCGCTGAGCCTGCTGGCGGCTTACCACGGCGTCGAGCAAGCCCGGGCGGGACCGAAAGTCGTGGAGCTTTATTGCACGCCGTACGCCGTGGCCGACATCAATGAGATGCTGGTGGCCGAGGGGTTGCGCGGCTTCGGGCTGATCCCCCATCACGAGACACTTGAGGATCTATATATGCGGCTGACGGAGGACCATGAAGCTGCGCACGACGCTGACAATTGAACTGCGCAAGCTGTTGGCACAGCGCGGGACGTACGTCGGCTGCGTAGTGCTGGGAGTTCTCACTGGGCTGTTGGTGTGGGGCATCTGGCGCCTGGGGCCGCCGGGAGAACTGCAGCGCGCGGTGGGCGACCGGTTCGTAGTCGGGGGGAAGGTTGTTACCGGTCCTCTGATTCCCCTGCTGCTGCTGGAGTTTCCCGTCACTCTGCACCTGCTTATTCCTTTGCTCGTGGCAACCATAACCGGCGGGCTGGTTGCCGGGGAGAAGCGGGCGGGCACTCTCCGCACCCTGATGACCCGACCGGTCCCCCGTGGTAGCTTGCTGGCAGGCAAGCTGTTTGCGGGCTGGCTGTACGCTGGGGGGCTGGTGGCATTCCTGGGGTTGTTCAGTGCCCTGGTCGGATATCTGGTGTTCGGGCGCGGTGACCTGGTCGTCATGGATTTCCACGGCTCGACGTTTGGCATTCTGGCTGAGCCACAGGCGCTTATTCGCCTGGCGCTGGGTTACGCCCTGGGCGCGGTCGCCATGATGGCTATCGCCTCGCTGGGCCTGCTGCTCTCGACCATTTGTGACAATCCGCTGACGGCGGCCGGTCTGACGATAGCAATACTGTTCGTATGCCAGGCGCTGGGACTTATTCCGTACTTCGAGTGGCTCGAGCCGTATCTGTTGACCGAATACATTTCGGTTTATCACGAGGCCTTCGCTTCGACTATTGATTGGGCACAGATAGCCATTTCCACCAAGTACCTGGCGGCCTACATCGTGATACCCGCCATCGCCGCACTGTTCATATTTCAGCGCCGTGATATGCTATGCTAGGAGGCTTTGGATGAGAACGATCACTCCGGCGATTATCGCACTTTGCCTGCTCGCAACAGGCCCGGCCGCGGCGGAGGACCTCGCGCCGCGCGAGATACTGGCCCGCACGCTGGCGCTGCACGACGACGTGGAGGACTACACGGCGCATCTGCGGGTCACGACCGACATTCCCAACTTCGACATCCCGGTGCGCGAATTCACCGTCTACGTCAAGCGCCCCGATAAAGTGAAGATCGAGTCTACCGGCCTGGTCATTGTGCCCAAAGATGTCCTGCTCCTGGGCAATCTCAAGCAGCACCTGGCCGAGGGCGGGCAGGTGACACTGGCCGGGGTCAACCGCGAGGGCTCCCGGCCGCTTTACTGTCTGAAGATCATCCCTGAGCAGGCCGCAAAGCGCGATCGCCTGCTGCTGTGGGTTGAGGGCGAGCGGTGGACGCTGACTAAGACTGAACTGTGGGGTGGCGCGAACCGCTATTTGACGGTATACTGGGAGCACGTGCAGGTCAATGAGAGGTTCTGGATGCCGGCGGAAGTGAAATGCGAGATCAGTGGGGGAGTGCTGCGCGGCGCCCGACCGGGCACGATCACGGTGACCTTCACGGATTACCGGGTCAACACCGGGCTGAGTGACGAGTTATTCGACAGCAAGGAGCCGTAGGCTCGTGGCCAGGAACAGCGTTCAGGAAAAAGTGCTGCGCCGCTGCCGTGTGGGTGATCGTGATGCACTGCGCACGGCGGCATATCAACTGTCCGACGAGCTGTACGCCGCCGCGTGGGATGCCCTGGGCGATGATGCGATGGCTCAGGCGGCAGTGGTCGAGAGTTGGCAGCATACTCTGGCGCGACTGGGTTGTTGGCGCTTCGGTCGCAGCCTGAGCAGGTCCGCCCGAACTGGGCTGGCGCGGGTATTGGACAGAAATCCCCGACCGGCGCAGGTCCGGGGAGAAGAACAGTGGCCAGCATCGGTTGCCGATC
>CAYNMY010000407.1:0-2739 GCA_964398275.1 uncultured Armatimonadia bacterium
CGCTATGTTGCACTCATGTAAGGGTACGACAGTCGTTGTAAGCGGCGTTGTGGACGGGATGCTGACCGCCTTTGTGGGCGGATGCAAGCCCGAAGAAGGCAATATACCTCCCGAAGCTGTTCCGCCTCCCGGTTCGACGGCACAGGAAGAGGCGCCCGACTACGAGCAGATGCGCTCGGACATGGTCGAGTTGCTCAAGCGTCAGCGGATGGTAGAGTCGGCGCCGGTCATCGAGGCAATGATGGCCACCCCGCGGCATCTGTTTGTCCCCGACGAGTACCGCCAGTGGGCGTACTTCGACACCCCTTTGCCAATCGGCGAGGACCAGACCATATCCGCACCGGGAATAGTGGCCAAGATGACCGAGCTGCTCGAGCCGAAACCGGAAGACATTGTCCTGGAGATAGGCACCGGCTCGGGCTACCAGGCGGCGGTGCTGGCCCATCTTGTCAAGCACATCTACACCATTGAGATTCTGTGCACTCTAGCTGACAGCGCGCGGGACCACCTGGCAGCGTTGGGCTACGACAACGTCACCGTCAAGTGCGGCGACGGTTACCTGGGCTGGCCCGACCACGCCCCCTTTGACGGTATTATCGTCACCTGCGCCCCGGAAGAGATCCCCCAACCTTTGCAGGACCAGCTCAAAGAAGGCGGGCGCATGGTCATCCCGGTGGGACCTGAAGGCGGCGCTCAAGAGTTGTATCTACTGGAGAAGCGGGACGGAGTTGTCAAGAAGACCGCGGTGTTGCCCGTGATCTTCGTCCCGATGACCGGCGAGGCCCAACAGCACTAGGTGAGGAAATGATACTCGTGGGGTAATTCGCTACGACCGGTATCTCACCCCTCGGCTTGGGGAAGAGGCGGGATGCGTGTCTTGGTGTGCCCGGCGGGGCATCACTTCTTGAGCATACAGCACTTCTTGTACTTCTTCCCGCTGCCGCACGGGCACGGGTCGTTGCGGCCCGGCTCTCGGTCAGCGTGGTAAGTACGCGCTACGCCGTGACTGTCTTCAGCCGCCTCGGCCATTGCGCCGCCTTCTTCTATCGGCCCGCCTGCCGGCACACCGGCGGCCACCAGCTCCGGCGCCATCATCCCCGTATCGGTCTCCAGCGCCTCCAGGTCGCGTTCCTGCTGCTGGGCGCTGACTTCACTCATCATTATCGCCTTGGTCATATCGCCGGCAATGTGGTCTATCAGCGTCTCGAAGTAGTCGTAGGACTCTTTCTGATACTCCACCAGCGGGTCGCGCTGCCCGTAGCCGCGCAGCCCGATGCTGTCGCGCAGGTGGTCCATCTCCTGGAGGTGCTCCATCCACCAGGTATCCACGATACGCAGCAGCCAACTCCGCTCGATCTCCCGCATCATCTCCGGCCCAATGAGCCTCTCGCGCTCCTGATACAGCTCGAGGATGGTCTCCCGGAGATCATCCGCCAGCTGCGTCGGATCCATCGCGTCGAGCTCCGCGCGGCTGATACGGGCATCTACCGCAGGGATTGCTTCCACCAGTGCAGTGTAGAGCATCTCCAGGTCGCGATCCTCGGGGTGAATCTGCGGACTGGCGTAAGCCTCCACCACCTCGTCCACCGTACGCTCCAGCATTTTGATGACGTGCTCGCGGATATCTTCGCCTTCGAGCACGCGCCGCCGCTGCTCGTAGATAACCGTACGCTGTTTGTCCATCACGTCGTCGTACTTCAGCGTATTCCGACGCATCTCGAAATGGTGCATTTCGACTTTCTGCTGGGCGCGCTCCAGTGACCTGCTCACGATGCGGTGCTCGATGGACTCTTCCTCCGGCCACCCGCGCAGGAACATCCCGAAGCGCTCTGGCCCAAACAGCTTCATCAGCTCGTCGCCCAGGCTCACATAGAATCGCGAACTGCCCGGATCGCCCTGGCGACCGCAACGGCCCCGGAGCTGGTTATCAATGCGCCGGCTCTCGTGGCGCTCGGTACCCATGATATGCAGGCCGCCCACCTGCTTGACCTTTTCGTACGGCTCGGGGTTGATGCTTTGGGCAGGGTCTTCCGGCTTGCCCCCCAGGACGATGTCCACGCCGCGGCCGGCCATATTCGTGGCGATCGTGATTTGGCCGGGCCGCCCCGCCTCCGCGATGATCCGTCCTTCCTGTTCGTGGTACTTGGCGTTCAGGATGTTATGGGGGACGCCCTCTTCCAGAGCCTGGGCGAGCCGCTGGCGGTAACGGTTTACGTCGCGCTCTGCCGTGTCCTCATCAGCAATCTGGAGAAGCCCCAGCAGGTGATTGAGATTCTCCGGGGCCTGCAAATCCGGATCCAATTCCAACTCGCGCGCGAGCTGCGCCAGATCGTGCCGTCCCAGCTCATCAATGGGCGTGCGTAGAATCTCCTGGCATTCTTTACGCCGATCCCCGTTCAGTTTCGCCCCCTCGTCCAGCCGCCACTGACACACCAGGATAAGGCAATGCCGGCGCAGCTTATCCGCTGCCAGCCGGGTCCCGACGTACTCGGAGACCTCCACCGAGCGCGTCCCGCATAGTACCGGCTGCTCGCGAACGTACATGTGCAGTATCTCCGAGACGATGCCCCGGAACTTGGCTTCCGGAGTCTTGTAGACCACATCGGGATAGTCCTTGCGGATTACCGGCTCGTTGGTAGGAATAAGCACGACCGGCATCCCGTAGATCTGCACGAACTCCTTCTCCTCGGTCTTAGCCGTCCCGGTCATCCCCGCCCGCTTCTCGTAGCGCCGGAAGAA
>CAYNMY010000408.1:0-2723 GCA_964398275.1 uncultured Armatimonadia bacterium
GATAGGTGAGGCGCTCGCAAACGAACCCCGCTGCGTCCCGGAAGGGTTCCCCGTTTTGCGAGCCATGCAGTATGCTGTCTATTATGCTGACGAAGGCTTCCGAGCTAGGGAATAAGGCTTCTGGCATGGTGATCCGGACATGGTGGTATATGAGGTCAAGTAGCCCAGGGCACTCATGCGCTGCATCATAGGCTTGGGCAATCCGGGGCCGCAGTACGCCGAGACCCGGCACAACGTCGGGTTTCGCGTGGTTGACGTGCTCGCCGAGCGCCACCGGCTCCGCGAGCCGCAGCGGATGCTGCAGGCGATAATCGGACGGGGCAAGATCCGGCGCGCCGAGGTTCTGGTCGTCAAGCCGATGACCTCGATGAACAATAGCGGCCGGGCGGTCACCCGCATCTGCACCCACTTCGACCTGACCCCCACCGACCTGCTGGTCATATGCGACGATATCAACCTCGACCTGGGCGCGCTGCGGCTGCGCCGCTGCGGCAGCGCCGGCGGGCAAAAGGGTCTCCAGTCCATCATTGACTACCTGGGCACCGACGAGTTCCCCCGCCTGCGGCTGGGCCTGGGAAGGCTGCCCACAGATGCCGATGCCCGCGCCTTTGTCCTCTCTCCCTTCGAGCCCAAGGAAGAAGCAGCCGCCGACGAGATGACCCTGCGCGCGGCAGAGGCGGTTGAATGCCTGCTCAGCGAGGGCATTGAGATAGCGATGAATAGGTTTAACGAATAGTGGATAGTGGATAGTGGATAGTGAACGGCGAAGGCGGTGGTGGGGTGTGGCGAACGCAGGAGACAGGACTCAGGACACAGGATAACGGCAGACAGCAACGACTCGGTGGCACAGGCATCCTGCCTGTGGTTCTTGCGCGGGCGCACCGGCACAACGGACCTCTCGCCTGTGGTGAGCTTGTCGAACTGCGGGCCGTCTAAGTTAGGTGGACAGGCGGGACGCCTGTCCTACCGAAATCCCAACGGCACACGGGCGCGAACCCCGCGCTACCGTATCTCTCCCGCTAGGCTTTCTGCCAGACCGGGGTGAAATCGAGCGGGCGCCAGTTGGGATCGTAGCCGTAGATATTGCACATCAGCTCGATGATATCAGCCGCCTCGGTCTCCCGCGTGTGAGCGTCAATGATGTTGAAACCCTCGGGCGGATTCTCCTCGTCAAAGGCCGGCTCGACCCGCTCGTCCACGAAGTGAATCGGACTATCGAGCTTGAACGGTTCGATCTGATCAATCACGCTCACAGCTTTCTCGGCAGCTTCGCGGATGCGCCGGCAGGACTCCTCGGGCGAGCAGTGCAGCGCGGACAGGCGGCTCGTGCCATACTTGACCGGGGCGGTGACGACGCCCGGGATCAGATCCGCCATCTCCTTGCAGGCCCAGGCATCGCCGGTGCACAGGACGAAGGGTACGCCGTAATGGCCGGCGATGGCCGCCTGAAGGCCCATCTCGCCCAGTGCCAGGTCGTTGAATCGCCACTCGCGGATGCTCGCGCCCATAGTGTGCCACAGGCAAGCGCCCTCCGTGCCGGCCTTGGCATGACCGCCGACGATGCCGGTGGCCGCGCAGCTCTCATCGAGATACGGCAGCCAGAAGGGCCGCGCATTACCGTTGATTACCTCGGCGCGCGAGTCCATGTGGTCGAGGTCAATGGTGTAGCCCGCACCGTGGCCGTCGTTGACGATCACCTCGGTCGCACCGCCCGCGTACAGGCCATCTACTGCCGCGCTGACCTCTTCAGCCAGCCAGCGCCGCTGCTGGCAGCGCCGTTCGTGGTTCTCCAGGCTGGTATCATCGCGATTGTCCCACAGGTACACGCCCGCCACGCCTTCTAAATCAGTCATCAGATAGAATTTCATAGTGATCTCCTGACTACGCTCGGTAATCGCTGAACTCGGGATACTGCTGCCAGAACGGTTGCCAGGCGGGATCGGCGCCTCTGGCCACGAGTTCCCGCATATTCTCGGCTTCTATCTCCACGGTGTGGCTGTCAATCACCCGGCCAAACTCGGGCGGATTCTCCGGGTCATAAAACCGAGTTTGCCACTCTGTGCGAAAGACCACGGGCGACTCCAGCTTCAGCGGCTCGACCTGGTCAATGCGCTGGGCCGCCTCGAGCGCGCCCTGGTAGATGACCTCGCAGGATCGCTTGGGGGTGAGGGTCTTCGCCGACAGGCGGCTGAGGCCGACTTTCACCGGCACCGTCACGCAGCCCGGCACTAACTCCTCCATCTCCCGGCACGCCCAGGCATCGCCCGCACAGAAGACGAAGGGCACCCCAAAGTAGCCGGCCAGGAACGCCTGGTAGCCGGTCTCGCCCACGCTGATGCCGTTGAGCCACTGGCCGCGGATGTCCTTGCCGCCGGTGTGGTACAGACAGCCGCAGAAGGTCTCCGCCTTGGAGTGCGTGCCCACTGAGCCGATCGCGGCAAAGGTCTGGTCCAGCCCCAGGAAGGGGACGGGGCGGTCTCGGCCCTTGTTCACCCGCACCCGCCGGTCAATAGCCCCAATATCAATCGAGTCGCCGTGCCCCTCGTAGGCCCAGACGTCGCTAGCGCCGCCGTCGAAGAAGCCGCAGGCCGTGGCGTTGATCTCCTCGGCCAGCCACCGGCGCCGGCGCAGCCGTTCTTCGACGAACTGCGGGTCGTCGCTGCTGCCGCTCTTGTTGTCCCAGCTATAGACGCCCGCCACGCCCTCCAGGTCGGTCATCAGGT
>CAYNMY010000409.1:0-2722 GCA_964398275.1 uncultured Armatimonadia bacterium
GCGCGCTCCTCAGTAATCTGTGTGCTCACACTACCGCACCCAGTCAACTGCCCGACCAGCGCCCCGCACCCGGCAAGCATCCCTATGACCCGTAGATTCGACCTGACTGAAGGCTTGATTACCATAAAGCTCTGCCAGAAAACAAGAGGCGACTCGGCTTAGATCGGTGGGAAGATAATGCGGGTGCCACCCGCCACCAGACAGCGCATCCAGTAGCCCGCGAACGGCTCGATTGTCTCAACCAGCACGTAGCCGCTCTGCTGGCTGTAGCTGTATACCCCCGCCTGCACCCAACCGCGGGTGACGGCCTCGCTGAAACTGACCGGCCCCTCGGTGCCTACCTCTACCTGCAGGTCGGCCACCGCCACCACCTCCAGCCGGGGGCTGCCCACCATGTTCCAGCCCAGCTCCACCGGTACCGCATAGCTGCGGTCCTCGTCGGGAACTATGCCCTGCAGGCTGGCGGTGGCATCACTGAACAAGCGGACCCAGAAAGCACGACCAGGCGCAAACGGCGCAATATCCGGCCAGATCTCGTACCGCCCCTGGGGCACCCGGCCCGGTTCCCAGCGCGCCATCAGCAAGTCGCCAGCCGCCACGCCCAGGACCTGAGCAGCGTCGGTCTGCTCGGGGATTATCGGCAGCGAGATCATCTGCAGCCCGTTCGAGCCGGCATAGAAGGTATGACCGGCGGCTAATTGCCCGCCGCCTTCCAGAAAGATGATGTACGAATCCCAGCCCACATTGACCTGCCGCGTGAAGGTCTCGCCCCCGGGATTGGTGACGGTCACTTCCAGTTGCGTCGGCGTCAGCCGTGCGCCACTCACGCAGGCTCCGAACACCGCACGCTGCGCCGTGATACCCGTTCCCTGAAAGCCCCCGGTTACGTCCACAGTGGCGTCGGGGCCGCCACGAATACCCCCGTAGAAATCGTTCTCGCCCGGATCAAAGCCGCGCACCCCGTACGGATAGGGATACTCCGCGCGCAAGCCGTTGAGGTCCATCTGGACTGTTACCTGCTGAGCACCACCGATGTTGTAGAACGTGGGGATCAGGTAGCCCTCGCCCGCGCTGACCCCGCTCGTGGCCACGTCAATGACATAGCCCTCCTCCGCGTATAAGCTCAGCGTCCGGCTGTAGTTCCAGTAGATGCAGCGGGCCTGCCCGCCCCGTGGCGATTCGTTCCCGCTGGCATCGGTCACGTAGTGCTCGACAATAAGCGCCACCGCTTGCTCCAGGGGAATATTCCAGGTATACAGCTTGCTGCCCGTGCGAATACTGGTATCCAGCACATAGTTGCGCTCGTACCAGTCGTAGAAGTTCATACCTTCAACCGTGCCGATGGCCGCGGTAGCAGTATCCTTCAGCGCCGGTACGTCACCCTGCATCCCCTCGTAAAAGCTCTGATAATATAGCTGGTTGAAATTGGCGAAAAACTGCGGGTCTTCAATGTAGCACTTGTACCACGCCGCCCGGGCCATCGCAATGCGCCACACCAGCATCCCGCTGAACCCCGAGGCCGGGTAGAAGGTGCTCGAACCCAGCGCGGGCTGGTTTTCCGCCTCGTAGACCGATAGGCAGTAGAACGGCCCCGGATCAACCGGATCATAGCCCGGCGCCACCCCGGCACTGACCTGGACCGCCGTCGCCGCCGCCCCAATGAAGCCCTGCTCCCACGCGTCGTAGAAAAACCCAACATCGTCGTGGAAGGCACTGAGCACCAGCATCATCAGGATGAAGGTGTCCTCCACATAATTGCCGCACAGGGGCGCCAGATGAATCTCGTTGGCGGTAGCATCGTATATTCCGCCTTGAATCTCTTCGAGAGTATCGTCGCGGATTACCGTTACCGTCAGGTCAAACGCGGGCGGCCCGTAGATCATCCGGGCCTTGGGCATCGCGCCCTGCAGATAACCGCGCAGCGCTGCTTCCTCGGCCTCGGTGAAGCCCTGGAACTGGAACTCAATATCGTTATCCGGGTCACCCAATCCACCGCCGCCCTGCATCGCACGCGCCAGATCAGGCAGCTGCACCTGTCCGCCCCAGATGTGGTAAGCGGTGCGCGGAAAGGACACCCGGGCGTCCGGGGCCTTAAGACCCAGGGCCTGCATGAGCTGCATAGTATAGTCCGCCCGCCGCAGCAAAGCCGGACTGTGCTGGGCCGCCGCCGCCTGGCTTACTACCGCCTGCGGGGCCATCGCGCCCCGCGCCGGCTCGGGTACCAGAATCGCCCCCACCGGCCCGTCAGCACGCGTGGCGAAAGGCGTGTTATCAATATTGCCAAAGGGTGCGCCGCCGGCCGGAGCACCAGCCACGGCACCGGCCATGACCACCAGGCCCAACGTAACCAACCGAACTGTCCTGTTACTCATTTCGCCCCTCACCACTACGGGAACGTATTGTAGGAGCCGCCGCCCTGATAGTAGCCGCTGCCCCGGTCGTAGCCGCCCTGCCGGCTCCAGTCAGCGCCGCCGTAGGTTGAGAACTCATCACCAAGGCCCGGCTGGTAGCCGCCAAACGTGCCACGCCGCGGGCCACTATCCATGGTCGAGGTGGGCCCCCGGAACCGACTGGCCCCCATACCGCTGGCGAAATTGCTCTGCAGGGACAGCATAAAGGTGTGCGCATTGTAGTCCTGGCCCTGCATGGCCACACCGGTATACCCCAGGAACGGCGAGCTCGACTGGCCGGCCCGATGCCCGATGAACCGGTAGCCAAAGGT
>CAYNMY010000410.1:0-2714 GCA_964398275.1 uncultured Armatimonadia bacterium
TAGTTGCAGCCCTGGACGTCAAGGACTCGGGAGAATTCGCCGCCCCATCCCCATAAGTTGTGCATCGCGCAGGTGATTGGGCGCGTCAGGTCCAGCTTGCGGATGAGCTGGCTCAGCGTCTTGGCAATGCGCGCGCCTGCGGGCGTGCCCTGGATAGGCTCTTCATTGGCCAGCGACCACATTATGATGCAGGGGTGGTTGCGGTCGCGGCGGATCATGCTTTCCAGGTCCGCCAGCCGGTCCGGACTGCTGTCGAGATGGCGGTTCTCGTCCATCACCAGCATGCCCAGACCGTCGCAGGCGTCCAGCAGTTCGGGCGTGGGGGGGTTGTGGGCACAGCGGTAAGCGTTAGCGCCCATCTCTTTGAGCCGTTCGATACGGTACTCGTTGATCCGGTCGGGCACCGCGATGCCCACACCGGCGTGGTCCTGGTGGTTGCAGGTGCCCTTGAGCTTGAGCGGCTTTCCGTTGAGCAGGAAGCCCTGCTGGGGATCGAACTCTATCGTGCGGATCCCGAAGATTGTCTCGTAGTCATCTACAATGCGCCCCTCGGCCTTCACCGTCGTCAGCACGCGATACAGATACGGCCTGTCCACCGACCAGAGCTGCGGGCGCTCCACCACTACTTGTTGGGTGAATTCGAAATCCTCGCCTCCTGGAATCAACTCCGTAGTCTCAGCGGCGGCGACTTCGTTGCCCTCAGCATCTACCACTGTCGAATGTAGCTGGCAGGGCGTTTCGTGGTCGTAGGCGTTCTCTACGGTCGTTTGGATGACCACATCGGCCTGCTGTGGGTCGCCAGGATCTGAGGGCGTCGCGGTGACGAAGGTGCCCGAGTGCGCCACGTGCAGCGGGTCAGTCTTGACCAGCCAGACGTGCCGGTAGATGCCGCCGCCCTCGTACCACCAGCCCTCGTACTCAGTGGCATCCACCCGCACCGCCACGACGTTTTCGCCGCCGTAGTTGGCCACGTCGGTGATGTCGCAGCGGAAGCCGATGTAACCGCTGGGATGCGTGCCGAGCAGATGGCCGTTGAGCCAGACGGTACTGTTGCGGAATACGCCGTCGAATTCCAGCGACAGGCGCTTACCTTCGTCGGATGCGGGTAGAAAAAACGTCTTGCGGTACCAGCCGATGCCCACTGGCCTAAAGCCATGGCTTACATTGTTGCGCGGGTCAAACGGCTGCTCGACTACCCAGTCGTGAGGCAGGTCCACTACCGACCACTCACTGTCGTCGAAGTCGGCAGCGGCGGCGCCCTGTGCGTGTCCCGATTTCACCGACAAGTAGGTGTCGTGGTGGATGTGGGGCGAGGTAACGGCGATATCGCCCAGATGAAATCGCCACTGCGGGTCCACCAGCAGCCGTTGGCGAGGAGGATTCTCCATAGTGTCGTAAGTAGCTTGCCGGGTCATTATTGGGCGGCTCCTGTACGCAGATTTCCCCGCTGCTCTTATTGGCAATGTGTATTCGCGCTCCGGTCCGGTGATACCTGCCCGGCGCGCAACGCGAGCGGACAGGTCATCCATAGTTCATCACTCTCCATTTCGCGGAGGAAAGACAGTCACAGGAGGCGAAACTAACCATGGGTACGTTCTTGCGGAAGCATCGCTTGAGCGGATTCGTTGATATCTCAAATGTAGGATTGCTAAGCATAGAGAGGCAGGCGTGTAACATGGACAAATCTGGGCTACTGATCGCTTCCGTACTCGTATTCCTGTTGACGGCCCCGGCGGGCGCTGGTGCGCCCCACCCGGAATGGACAAACGCGCTGAAGCCCCAGGGAGCCCCAGGGCCCGCGTTGACCCTCGCCGAAAACGGCCGGGCGCGGTGCTGGATTCTCGTGCCTCAGGAGCCCACCACGCAGGAAGAGAAGGCCGCCGCTGACCTGGCACAGTGGCTGGGTGAGATGACAGGAGCCAAGTTCCGCATCAAGAGTGAAGTGCCGGGCTGGTCGCCGAAGGCAACGGTAGTCAGCATTGGGCGGACGAAGATGCTCGCGGCGGCGGATATTCCGGCGGCTGCTGAGGACCTCGGCGACGAGGGGTATGGAATCGCCGCCAAAGACGGGAATCTGTTCCTCTTCGGGGGCAAGCGACGGGGGCCGATTTACGCGGTCTACGCGCTGCTCGAGGAGGACCTGGGCTGCCGGTGGTACGCCGCCGATTTCAGTCCGACTATTCCCCACCAGCCGACGCTGAAATTCCGGCCGGTGTCGCGCACGTTCGTGCCGATACTGCACCGGCGCGATCCCTACTACACGTGTGCGTTCAATGGCACCTGGTCGCTGCGCAACCGCACCGCCTCGCCGTCGGCTGGCGTGCCGGCAAAGTGGGGCGGCTCCCCCCGGTACGGCCTGGGCGGCTTCGTGCATACCTACAACGCGTGGGTCCCGCCAAAGCAGTACTTCGATACCCATCCGGAGTGGTATGCAGAGATCAATGGCAAGCGCCAGCGGTCGCAGCTCTGCCTGACCAACAAAGAGCTCCAGGAGTTCGTGATAAAGCGCGCAATTGAGTACCTGGACGAGCATCCTGATACGCAGTTCCTGGAGTTCTCGCCCAATGATGGCCGGGGATACTGCGAGTGCGCGAAGTGTAAGGCGCTCAATGAGGCTGAGGGTGACACGCAGATGGGGACGCTATTGACGGTGCTGAACATGATCGCCGATGCCATCGCGGAGAAGCACCCGGATGTCAAGGTGACGACGCTGG
>CAYNMY010000411.1:0-2712 GCA_964398275.1 uncultured Armatimonadia bacterium
CGTCTCGGCCGACCTTGCGAAGAATGACGACCTCTGCCCGCTCGCCTTCCAGCCGCCGCCGAACCCAGACAGCTTGGCGTCGCTCTTCATGTGCAGCGTCTCGGTGAACCGATAGGTGCCCTTGGGGATGTAGATGTCTTGCCGGCTGTCAATGGCCTGCTGCAACGCAGCCGTGTCGTCGGCCGCGCCGTCGCCCACCGCCCCGAAGTCGTCTATGATGTTGAGCTGCCGCCTGGGAGTCTGCGCCGCCGCCGTGCCCATCAACGCAAGGATCAGACAGCAGGATAGTGCTACTGCCAGCCAGCTACCTCCGCGCGTCCGTACCGTTTCGGATTGAGATTTCCTGTTGAGCATAATTGGCCTCCTTGGGTTGGGCAAGTGCTGAATTCCAGGTCACTGGGAATCGGAATTGGCTCCGGGGTCTTCAATCATCTGCCGGGCCCAGTCCGCAGTGCGCGCCAGTTCGCCGCTCGCCAGTGGGCCCCGCATGCCTATCACCCAGAAGCGCTCTGCCGGCGCCGCAATCTGACCGCCACGCACTGTGAGAGCCTTTTCGATCTTACCGGCCGCAAAGCCGGTCAGGGGCATGTGGAAGCCCGTATCGAAGGCGGCGGCACGCAGGCCCGACATGGCCTCCGGGAGCAGCTTCCCGAGGAAAGCCTTGATCGCGCTGGTGGGACCCCACGCATGCGTCGGACTGCCGACCACGAGCAGCGTGACCTCAGCGAGGTCCTGGGACGTCACATCTCGGACGTGCATGGCAAGCGACTCGGCAGGACCGCCCAGCGTCTCCGCCACCGCGTGCGCGATCTGCTCGGTATTCCCGTACCTTGAGTCGTAGACGACAAGCGCTTTCATTACCATCACCCGCTTAGTATGGATTGATACGCTCTGCCGTACTATTCGACCACCATTGGCCCCCACACGTCTGGATGCAGCGTGGCCTCGTGAGGGGCGTCAGCACAGACTAAGTAAGTCTTATTGGCCCAGTGGACACGCTGGAGATTGACGGTCCCGGCGGCGTCGGAGAAGATGACGCCGACATCACCCTTCAGCGCCATCCCCGCCTCGGGTTGCCAGCGTAGTTCGGCCAGCGGGATCGCCGCTTCCACGGTGTATGAGTCTTTCTGACGGATGATCTTGATCTGGGCCTCGGGAATAATGTGCACATCGTCGAGCGTTATGGCGTAGTAGCTGGCGATCTCCACCTCATTCTTCGGTTTGCCCTCGGCGACCACCGGCCGGTACAGCACTGCTATCGGCTTGCCGCCCATAACCGATATGAGTATGCGCAGGTCCCCGGCTCCAGGCTGCTTGCGATCTGCCTTGGCCTCGGGATTGGTGGCAAGTTTGAGGTCCACCGCGTCGCCAGTCTTGAACAGACGCTCGAAGGCTCTTCCTGTGTTAATCATAGGTGAGCTATCTTCTACATCGTATGCGAGGTATAAACTCTTTTGGTCATAACCCAGCCATGCCTGGGCAACAGTCTTGCGGCCCGACTTGATCGCGGCCGCGTTCTCTTGGGCCCATTCGTCCAGCTTGCCGTCTATGATGGGCGTGAAGCGGGCAATAGTCATCTGGCCCGGTCCGGCCTGCCGCTCTGCCTCGCGAGCCTGACGCTGCTGGTGCAGCTCCTTGGCCTTGGCTACCTGCTCTTCAGTAATGGCCAACTGTCCGGGTCCGAAGCGCTTGATCGTGTCCAGTCCAAGTACCTCGCAGACTCGCCAGTCATGGTCACCCGCGATCATTAGAACCCGGCCGTCGGGGTACCGATTGAGAAAGCCGCTCCACGGCTCCACGGTGAGGCTGGTGTCATTGATTGATGTGCCTGGTGGTGGCATATTATCCGGCATCGGCGCCGGGGCAGTGCGTACGTCCCGAAAAACCCGTCCGACGTAGAGCCCGTCGGTGGTCATAAAGTGTTCGTTGGAATAGCAGCGCATCGAGAAGACTTCGCCAATGTCGGGCCCCATATCTACCACGCCGCAGATGCGCTGGATAGCGATCAGCACGCCCGGCTCGGGCTGAGCCGGAGAAGTGTAGTGAGGGGTAGGATGGGGGTATGTCCACACAACTTCCCGGTCGGCGTTGAGTCCCGTGGGCTCCTTGAGCGATGCCGGATTTGAACCAGGCAGGTGGAGGTATCCGTTCTTGCCAGGGACGATAGCCCCCGAGCCGCCGGGCATAAACTCCTCGGCTTTGTCCCACTCGTAGATGGGGGCGCCCTCCTCGCTCCAGCGTGCTGGCGGTACCCGCCAGACGTAGCCGCCGCCGGTAATGTACAGGACCAGATCATCGCCGACAGTATTGGTAAAGCCACCGCCGCGGCGCAGATACGGCTGGAAGAAGTGCAGTTCCTCCGGCTGCGGCTTGCCATCGCCATTGTCATCGCACCACGTAAAGGAATCCTTTTCATGGCCCACGAAGGGCCCCTGCACCGGGCTGCGACTGAAGCCGAACACCCCGCTGCTCTTGCTCAGCGCCGAGACCGGCTTCCAGTGGTCGCCTTCCGGCATCATTATTATGTAGCCGGAGTTGGAGAAGTCTATTATGTACTCGTGTCGCTTACCGCTGGCCTCGCTGATTAGATACTGAGCGTGCACGTTAAGCCCGTTCTGCGTACCGTGCAGTCCCAGATACTCTCCCGGGCGCTGCCGCCACAGAGTCTTAACCAGCTCCCACTCCTGGGTTTTGTAGTTCAGCTTGAACTCC
>CAYNMY010000412.1:0-2696 GCA_964398275.1 uncultured Armatimonadia bacterium
CGCGACGATGCCCGACCTGGCCGGGGGGGGCGTGAGCATCCTGACGATCGGCCAGTACCTCCAGCCCACCCGCCGGCACTGGCCGGTCAGCCGCTACATCCCCACCGAGGAGTTCGAGCTGTACCAGCACTGGGGCCAGGCGGCGAGCATTGCCCAGACTATCTCTGGCCCGTTCGTGCGCAGCAGTTACCACGCGGCGGACGCCGCCCGGGCAGTCCTGGCGAAATAAGTGGTAGGACAGGCGTCTCGCCTGTCCACGTGAGTTGCTCGACAGGCGAGAGGCCCGTCGTGTCGGTCTATGGACGGCACAGGCTGCCAGCGTACGTGCGCTTGCCGTCTGCATTAGCTCGGCCCAGGCGAGTGATTGTTGTGCTGCGGCGCATCATAAAAGCCCTCCTAATCTGCCTGGCAGTGCTTCTTCTGCTGGCTGTTGCCGGTGTGTACCTGGCCAGCCGTACTGACGGGGTGCGTGCACAGTTGCGCGCCCTGATCGCTGAGCAGATAGCTGAGCGCAGCGGCCGCGAGGTCCAGGTCGGGGAAATCACCGGCGACTTGCTCAGCGGCGTGGTGATCAACAACTTCGCCATTGCTGCGGAGAGCAAGCTCGAAGAGGGCGTCGTCCTCGCGGCCGAGCGTATCCGGATAGACTATGACCTCTTCGCCGTCCTGCGGGGCAGAGCGCCGCTCGCCTGCATTCAGCGCGTGGAACTGGAACAGGTCTACGCTGATCTCGTCCGCGACGAAGAGGGAGTCATCAATCTCACCCAGATCTTCCCCCCAGCCGAACCGCCCGTTGTGGTGCCGCCCGAGCAGCGCTTCCGCGGCCAGATTGTCATCCGCGACAGCGTGATTGACTACTGCGACGAGGCGGCTCCGACCCGCGATGGCCAGCCGCTCGCAGTCCGCTTTGCCGACTTGCAGGGCGAGGTGCTGGTCAGCCAGTACGGTCCGCTGACGGCTCACCTCGAGGTCACTGCCGCCGACGAGCGCTTCTCGTCGCTGGCGCTCGACGTCAGGGCTGACACCGAAAAGAGGATCTTCGCCGTAGACGGCACACTCGGCGGCGTTGACGCCACGTGGTGGTATGACCGCTTCGCCCAGTCCCCCGACTTTCAACTGACCGGCGGGCGCCTTGATGGCCGGTTTTCAGTATGGTCCGGCACAAGTGGCGAGGAAGGCAGTGCCCTGGATTATTGTGCTTACGCGCGGATATCCGGTGCTACCGCCTACATCGCTGCGCTGGGCGAGCCGGTCAGCTTTGCCGGCGAGGTCGCCGTGACGCCCGAGGGAGTGCGGATCGAGACTCTCACTGCCCGGTGGGCGCAGGCCCAGGTTCAGGCGGTGGGCAGCATCTTCGACTGGTCGCACCCGTGCCTGGACCTGGCGGTGCAAGTCAGCAATCTGCCCTCGGGTTCGCTCCTCGGTCTGCTACCGCCGCAGACTCGCCAGTCGCTGGATATGCTCGAGCAGGCCGATCGGATTGACGCCGACCTCCAGATAGTGGGCGCTCCCCCCGATCTGACCATTGATCTTACGGCGCAGTTGGCGGGACAGTGTCGGGTAGCCCTGGCGGACGACGTCCACCTGACGCTCAGCGGGCTGGAGGTGCAGGCCGCTGTGCCCAATGTGGCAGCCCAGGCGGTCGCAGCTCACGTCTCTGCCCAGCAGATCAGCGTCAGCCCCTTAGTGATCTCGACGCCTTCTGACAACGAGGGCACCACTCACGCCGTCCGCGTCAGTGACCTCGCCGGCTTTGAGGCCGAGTTGCTCTACGCCGGCGAGACTCCCGTGCTGGAAACTGCGCTGCACATCGAGCAGGTCACGGTTGACGACCTGCCGATCAGCGGTCTGAGGGCGGGCATCCAGATGAGCGGTCGCACCGTGCGTGTCTCCGGCGTCCGGGCTCAGGTCGCCGGCGGTGAGATCGTCGGGCAGGCCCTGGCGCAGTTCAGCGATGATTGGCAGCCCACCGTCCATTTCGACCTCGCCGCCCGTGATCTGCAACTGGCCGACGTCGGCGGTCTGCACGGACTCGACATCGGCGATCTCACTGGCGAGGTCAATCTCCTGTTGGTCGGCCGTATCGCCGACAACCAGCCGATGATAGCCGGTCGAGCGCGCGTCAATGGACTTCAGTTCCAGGACATTGTCCTGGAAGAGGCGGTTGGCCTGGTGCAGTGGCACGGCGAAGATATCCGTCTGCCGATCGTGCACGCTCGCAGCGACATGGGGCAGCTCTGGGCCAACGGTGCCGTCAGCCTCAGCGGCGAGTTCGACCTGCAACTGACCGCCGCCGACCTGGATATGGCCGCCTGGGGCCGCCAGTTCGATCAGCCCGATCTTACTGGCACTGCCTACTTGCAGGCCAATCTGGCCGGCTCGCGGGCCGATGTTGCGGGCAGCGTCCAACTGGTTGCCCTCAACGCGGGCTGGCAGGATCTCGCGGCTGACGCTCTGTTCGGCAGACTCAACATCGAGCAGTCGGCGGTGCACCTCGAGGAGTTGCTCGCGGCGCGTGGGCCGGCAGTGCTCAAGGCAAGTGGTCGGCTGGCTGGGTTGGAAAAAGGCTCCGAGTCGATGCCTGTTACTGCCGATGTGAAAGTCGTAGGCATCGAACTCGAAGAGATCAGCGATCGGGCTGGCCTTGACCCGCCGTTTGGTGGGGTGGGCGAGGTGGTGGCGCCGCTGGCTGGACC
>CAYNMY010000413.1:0-2687 GCA_964398275.1 uncultured Armatimonadia bacterium
CAGCAAGTCGCTGAAGGTCATTGTGCTGTACGGACTGCTGCGCGGGCGCATCGGGAAGATTGAGACAGCCCAGGTGTACGCATTTGCGGCAAAACTGCTGGTATGTACCGCGTTGATGGGCGCAGTGGTCTATGTGGTCGGGACGAGCATTGTCACGTCACTCCAGGGTTGGGTCCCGCCCTTTGCTCCCACCAAGCTGCCGGTCCTGGCGCTCTTAGCGGCTACGGGCGTAACCGGTGGAGGGTTCTTCCTGCTGGTGGCGGCTTTGCTGCGCATCGAAGAGCTATTCACCGTGTCCAAGTACGTAAAGGAGAAGATGATCAGCCGCTTTGGCTAAACCCATCAGAGTCGTCCAGGTAATAGAAGCAGTAATCGCCGGGACCCAGCGCCACCTGTTAGACCTGGCTGGCGGGTTGGATTCTGACCGGTTTGAGCAATTCCTGGTCGTCTCGTTAGCGCGCAATCCCGGCTTTGCCGACCAGATCCCGGGATTGGAAGCTCGGGGCGTGCGTGTGCTCGAGGTGCCGATGCGCCGCAGTATCTCGCCGTACAGAGACTGGCAAGCCCTGCGGGCGCTATCGGAGATCATTACGCGCCTCGACCCCGATCTCGTCCATGCCCACAGCGCCAAGGGGGGATTTCTGAGCCGAATCGCGGCGCGAAATGCCGGCGTTCCGGCTATCTACACGCCGCATATTCTGCCCTTTCGCAAGTGCCGCAGGGGCCTCAAGCGCTGGATATATCGGAGTATCGAGCGCTACGCCGCCGGCAGCACGGAGTTTCTCATCGCAGTCAGCGACGCTGAGCGAGCTGCAGCACTTGAGGCAAGGCTGCTGCGGCCCGAGCAGATTGTGGTCATTCCCAACGGGATTGTCGCTGCCGAGTTCTATCATCCGGAGCGACGTCAGACGGTTCGCGATGCACTGGGCGTTGACGAGGCAGCCAAGCTGGTCGGCGCAGTGGGGAATCTCCGCCCGCAGAAGGACTACGAGACCCTCATCAGAGCGGCCGCGTTGGTCCCTGCTTCCGAATCGCTAAGATTTGTGATCGCTGGCGAAGGGCCGCTGCGCAGGAAACTGGCTGCGCTCATCCGGCGGCGGGGACTTGCGGACCGGTTTGTGATACTCGGCTGGTACGAGGACATCCCCGGCCTGCTGGCGGCCTTGGACATCTTTGTGATGTCCTCGTGGTGCGAGGGATGCCCGTACGCGCTGCTGGAAGCGATGGCGTCGGGTACGCCGGTTGTGGCCACGGCAGTGCCCGGAATCGAAGAGATCGTCGTTGACGGCCGGTACAGTCGCCTGGCGCCAGCAGGCGATGCGCAGGCCCTGGCCAGGGCGATTCAGCAGGCGATTAGTGATTCCGAGGCAAGCCGGCACATGGCGGCTGCAGCCCGCCAGCTAGTCGAGGAAACCTACAGCGTGCAAACCATGCTCTCGAGGACGGCAGAGGTCTATGAACGCTGCGTTGGCGGGCAATAAGCGCTGCTGTGGTATTGTGGACCTGGGGCGGGCGAGTTACCGCAGCGTCCACCGCCTGCAGGAGGCACTGGTGGCCACCCGGCGCGCCGGACACATTGACGACGTGCTGCTGCTCGTCGAACACGACCCCGTCATCACGGTGGGGCGCAGCGACGACGGGCAATCGCTGCGGACAAGTCGAAAGCTGCTCGCCAGGCGGGCTATCGAGATCGTGGAGTGCGAGCGGGGCGGGAAGGCGACGTACCACGGCCCCGGGCAGCTCGTGGGCTATCCGATAATTGATCTGCGCCGGGGGGAGATTGACCTGCACGAGTACTTGCGGCGGCTCGAGCAGGTGCTGATCGTGGCGCTGGCAGGCGTGGGCATTCCAGGCTACCGCAGGGAGGGGATGACTGGTGTGTGGGTGGCGAATCGGAAGATCGCTGCAATCGGTATAGCCGTGCGAAACTGGGTAGCGTTCCACGGCTTTGCGCTGAATGTAACATGCGACCTGGAACCGTTCGAGTGGATTGTGCCATGCGGGTTGGCCGGCGTGGAGATCACCAGCGTCGAGGAGGTCAGTCGCAAGGCTGTGGACATGGCGGTTATGAGCCGCCTGGTAGCCGAAGCCTTTTGTCGGGTTTTCGAGGTGGAAGGATACCTCCTTGACGGCGAGGAACTGTCCCAGGTCGTCGCAAGCATGGCGTTAGGAGTCGGGCATGGCTAGCGGACCTCAGACATCCGAGTGGCCGTACATGCCGCCGCACAACCCGGCACGGTGGCTGGCCCTGGGAATCCACGCAGGCCTGCTGCTAGTCTGCTTCGGAGCCATTTATACGCGGCAACTGGGCAACTTCTCTATGCTGCGCTGGGCAGGGATTGCTCTGCTGGGGTTTGCTTTGCTGGTGAGCGCAGCGGCGACGCGAGGGCGAGTCGCCCTCACCAGGTGGGGCAGGCTGTCGCTGGGGCTGGGCGCCGGGGTGCTGCTGACCCTGGCCTATGAACCCCAACTGGCGGATATGCCGCTGTTGGCGGGCACTGGGATTGCCGGCCTGGCGAACCTGGAGCCCAGTGTGGGCACTGTGGGGGTGGGTCTGGTATTGGTTTTCTGGCTGCTGTTCGAGTTCGCAGGCGGGGAGCTGGGCCTCGCCCCGGCGCCCTTCCGTCGCTCAATCTTGGGGGTCGGCGGGCTGCTGAGCAGCCTGGCCCTGGTCATGTACGTCGTGC